>DASVUU010000740.1:0-4010 GCA_036386935.1 Cytophagaceae bacterium
AGAAAAGATCAAAGAGATAGAGTGGAGTATCTCGGGGAAACCGTTGAAAGTAAAAATTATCGTAGATGCTATTTATGGAGGCACGAAGGAAATAGAGTTCCGCTATGATGCGCAAGGAAACAGAGTGGCAAAGATTGCCAAAGCGATCTATATGGAGCAGAACTCAAGCGCCTGGGAGCATACCTTCTATGTACGAGATGCAAGCGGCAATGTGATGGCAACTTACCAGCGTACCGGTACCGACCTTAAACTTGTAGACCAGACCATCTATGGCAGCAGCAGACTAGGGTTACACAAAAGAGACATTCCGATAGTAGGGGTGCCAGACGCAACAACCTACCGCATGTACCTTAACCAAAAGTACTATGAGCTGGGTGACCACAGAGGCAATGTGAATACGACCGTTTCTGACTTTAGAGTAGGAGTGGCGGGTACTACCAACACGAATTTGATAGACCACTATGCAGCCGTTATCAAAACAACTGCGGACTATGGAGTGTGGGGAGATGAATTGGTGGGAAGAGGCGACAAGGAGAAGGACTTTAGGTTTGGGTTTAACGGTATGGAGAAAGATGACGATATAAAAGGCGATGGAAACTCCTATGACTTTGGTGCAAGGATCTATGATCCGAGATTGGGGAGATGGTTATCCTTAGATAAAAGAATGAATGACTTGCCGTTTGCCACTCCCTATAATTATGTTTTAAATAATCCTAATTTGTTTTTTGACCCAGACGGAAATTTCTTAATCTCCGTGCATGAGAGAATTATTGAGAATGCTTTCAAAGCTGCAATTAGTATAATTCAATGGTTTAAAAACCCATATTATCCTGACGCAAATGTATTACCAACAAAATTGTTTCATGATGGCCTTGTTTCAGGTGTTGGCAGTCCTGACAGGCAAAGTTTGCTTTCAGATAAATTTGTAACGACGTTTACTCAGGATGTACACTCTGATAATAAGAACAGATCAAATATGAAAGGGGCCTGGGGAAGAATAAAAGAACGAGAAGATGCGGTGTTTGAACACAAATGGGATGCCTATGCCCTAGGTTTTAAATTAGGTAGAATTTTACATACAGTTCAAGACTTCTACTCGCACTCAAATTATGTTAAACTTTATAGCTCTTTTTATAAGACAGAGAATGTAAAGGATTTTAAATTATATGAGGATGCAATTAAAGATGGCAAGTTCGCTGCATACTTGGAAAATAATTTAAAAACCGGTACTTATCATACCCATGCATCTCCAGGGAAAGGTGAAGGGTTCCCACGAAGAAATGAACTTGGATCAAGGTAAAGGAGATATTTCTTTTGCGGAAGGCTTGTTTAAAGATGGAACTCCAACTGTTTGGTCTAAGATAGCAGAGCACTTGGCTACTAAAGCAACTGCAAATAAATTGAAAGAATATAAACAAAGATATGAAGATAAAAAGTAGTCGAACACTGACCATAAGAATCATAGTCTTTTTAATTTTGATTCCCTTTACATTTTATGGTTTTAAATTGAGCCTAGGTCAATGGGCCCATGGAGCGGGCGCTCGAATGGCAGTCGCTTTATTGCTTCTACCATCAGTCATTTTCTGGCAATTATCTAGAAGTGGTTTAACGGTAAGGCAGCGAATTTGGAAAGCGCTAATATTCTCTTTGATTTATTTTGTAGCTGCATTCATATTATTCATGTTACTATAATCCTCCATATAGTCCGTGTTTGTAATGAGGATAGTTATTTTGACACAATGGAAAGATATGACAAAGGAAAAAAATAGAATGAGTCTAGTTAGAAATTTTATAAGTGTCTCTTTGGCAGTTGTCATAGCATCTACTCTAGTGTGTTGCAGAAATGAGACATCTAAAGTTAAAGAGTTAGACGTTATAAGTGAAAAAAGCGAAAATAAACTTTCTAACGATATAAGGTTTGAGCCCGAGAATACCTCTGTATCTCGTTTTGATAGTTTGTTTAAAACTGCAAATGGCGCTCTTCAAATAGCCTGGACCGTTCAATTTTCGAAAAATGATTACCTAGAATATCAGTATGGCAATGAGTCGTCTGATCTTATTTACTATAGAAATAGGGAAACAATTATCAAGGTATTAAACGATGGAACTGTGGTATTACAGGATTCAATTACTAAATCAGATTTTAAGAAATTTTTCGATTCTGATCAGTATAGTAGTGTATATCTTTCAGAAGTCATTGTGAATTCTGAAAGTGAAGGAAGTAAAATTCTTACATTCCTTTGTTATTTAAACGTGCCTGAGACCGACGTAAGGTGGGTATTTGAGTATTCTTTCAATGAAGATTTGAAACCAGAAATTAAAAGTATAGAATAGCACCCCCAATGGTACTCGTTTGTAACGAGTATCTATGAGGTGAGCGTTTGTAAGGCTCGTTTTGTAGTGATAATCTATACAAGCAACTAGCGGCAGCGTTTTGCAATGGAACAATACTTTAGAACAAATTACTAAATATAGCTAGTGAATATCTATATAACTCTTATAACAAACGAATTAAAATAATTAAAACAAAATAATGAAAACAAAATTACTATTGATGTTGGGGATGGTGCTGCTTTTTGGGGAGAGAGGGGTATCTCAGGAGGTAAAAATAAAAAGTCTTACATCATGTTCTAAAATGGAACTTTTGGGCTCAACAGCTTTTAATATGAAAATCGAACTGGTCGACACCTTGGGTTTCGATTCCATTTATTTTGAATTAAAGGATGATTATAAGACTCAAATAATTATACCTGTTGGCACAAAGTATGGAAGCTTACGCACGAGATATTATCCACTTTGCTTTCTTGACTTTAATTTATATATTGGCTTAGAGCCAAATACAAGTGAAAAGACTGAATCAGTCACTAATGTTGCCGTATATACGGTGTCTAGAACTAAAATTGTCTCACAAAAGGCAACTTGTAGTTTTCTTATTAACGATGTCTACAATCCTGAAAAGAGACCTTTTAGACACGAGAAACAAGGGACAGAACTCAAGATTTCACTCGATAGACCTATATCTAATCTGATGATCGAGATATTTAATATTAACGGAGGATCGGTAATTAAACATGATACATTAAAAGCTATAGACGGAACCTATATCATAGATATTTCTAAACTTCAGGTTGGTTACTATATGGTGTCACTTGTGGGAAATAATTTTAAAGAATCATTTAAGTTTAGCAAGGATTAAGATTTATTATGAAAATACAATATTTTGTAGTCCTGCTTGCAATTTTTTGTTGCCGTTTGTTATTAGCACAGACATGTCCGTCTGGTAGTATCCAAGTGTCAGGAAATCAAGAAGCTAATAGTGAGCTGACATTTAGTTTTAAAACAAACAGTACCCTAGAAATAAAAACCATATTTTGGGAGTTTGGCGACGGAACAATTTCAAAGTTAGAAAAGCCTACCCATAAATATGCTACGGAAGGAGATTTTAAGGTAACGGTTAATATAAACAACTGCTTTACAAACGAATTAGTGGTAAATAGCGATTTTGAAGAAAAATTCTCACCTGAAGAAATGGAAATTCTTAGAAATCCATATATTTCTGAGGATAGGTTATATATTAATACGGTATTAGCTAAAATATATGGTTTTCAAACTCAACATAATTATTGTTATGGATTTGGGGGCCAATGTAGCCCTATGGACCATACAAACAACTTTAGGGTAGGAACTAAGTTTACTAATACCACAGCTGAGTATAATTATAGAGGTGATCGTAGTTTAAATGTTGAACGAGGATGAACGATGAACCGTTAGGATTACTACCGCGTGGGAGATAGAAGCGGTACCCCACAGTCGACGAAAGGAAGACGAGGAGTACAAGCGAATAGCTCGGCCTTCAGGCACGCCCAAATCTCATTTACTACCGCCTACCATACAAGATGCATGATGCGGGGAAACAGAAACTTAAGCAAAGCGCATCGCATTGGCAATTAGTAAGTGCAGCAAAACTTGCCAGCTATCTTACAGCTTCAGTGCAGACAACCACGTCATCC
>DASVUU010000741.1:0-3521 GCA_036386935.1 Cytophagaceae bacterium
TAGAAGATTATAAGGTGAGAATAATCATCATACCCGACATCTACCAGGTATTGCTGGGTTCTGTTAAGGTCAATCATCTCTTAGGAATTCCTTTGGTAGAGATCAATAGGCACTTGATACCTATTTGGCAAAAAATTATAAAGCGCGGGATCGATATTTCCGCCTCATTGGGAGTCATGGTTTTTGGGTTTCCATTTCTGCTCGGCGTCGCGATAATGACCAAATGCTCCTCTAAGGGCCCAATCTTCTATTCTCAGGAAAGAATTGGTAAAGAAGGCCTTCCTTTTAGAATATTTAAATTCAGAAGCATGTTTATAGACGCAGAGAAAATGGGACCTGCACTTTCAACCGGCGATGATGATCCTAGAATAACTAAGTGGGGGAAGTTTATGCGCAAAACCAGGATTGATGAATTTCCGCAGTTCTATAACGTTCTCATTGGCGATATGTCGCTAGTGGGCCCTAGGCCTGAACGTCAGTTTTTCATTGATCAAATCACCAAGCTGGCGCCGCATTACAAACATCTGCATAAGGTGCGTCCGGGCATCACTTCACTCGGTCAGGTAAAGTTTGGGTATGCGGAAAATGTGCAAGAAATGGTAAAAAGATTAAATTATGATATCTTGTACATCGAGAATATGTCCTTGGCCATGGACTTTAGAATAATAATTTATACGTTACTTATCATTTTACAAGGAAGAGGGAAATAGATGTTTACAGGAATTGTAGAGACTTTTGGTGTTGTAACAGATATTGTAGAAGATGCATCAAACCTGCATTTTTACATCTCTAGTGATTTGGTATCTGAGTTAAAAATAGATCAAAGCGTTTCTCATAACGGAGCTTGCCTGACTGTGGTAGATGTTAATAAGGGTCATTACAAGGTTACAGCAATCAACGAAACCCTAAAAAAAACCAATTTAGGAGAACTTAAGAAAGGCGATTACGTAAATTTAGAACGTTCAATGCAGCTAAATGGTCGGTTAGACGGTCATATCGTTCAGGGTCATGTGGACCAAATAGGAATTTGCACTAAAATCCTGAATGATGAAGGAAGTACAATTTTTACATTTCAATACGAATATTCTGACAACATAACCGTTGAGAAAGGGTCGATATGTGTTAATGGCATAAGCCTTACCGTTGTTGACTCCGGAGAAAATGAATTTTCAGTGGCGATAATTCCTTATACATGGGACAATACTAATTTAAAGTTCCTAAAGGTGGGGGATAAAGTAAATCTTGAATTCGACATTTTTGGTAAATACGTTAAAAAATATATTTTAAAACTCAATTCTAAATAACTAGCTAAGATGGATTGCCTAATAATTGATGATGAAGAAATGTCGCGCAATATGGTTAAGAATTTTGTTGAACAAACAGAAACCTTGAACCTAGTTGCTGTCTGCACCAGTGCCATTGAAGCTTCTAATATCCTTAGTAAAAGAAAAATAGACATTATTTTTCTAGATGTAGAAATGCCTGAGATGTCGGGCTACGATTTGATAAAATCGTTGTCCGAACCACCAAACGTGATACTTATAACTGGGAAGAAGGAACATGCGGCAGAGGCATTTGAATACAACGTCACAGATTATTTATTGAAGCCACTGACCTATCCAAGGTTTTTGAGAGCTGTCTCTAAGGTAAAAGAGGATACCAAAAATCTGTCGATGAATGTTACGAAGGACAATGAACTATACGTCCGTACGGATTCGAAAATTGTAAAGATAAAGCTAGACGAAGTACTCTACATTGAGGCTTTGGCAGACTACATCATGATTTTTACAACAGGAAATCATAAATACATTGTGCACTCGACAATGAAAGGTTTTCAAGGGCGACTTCCTTTACAGAACTTTGCAAGGGTGCACAGATCTTACATAGTAAATACTGACAAGATTGAATCTATTGAGAACCTATTCATTGTAATAAATAGTAAGTATATTCCTATTGGAGCTCTTTACAAGGATGAATTCATGAAAAGGTTAAACTTATATTAGCAACCTTTTTTCTATTTTACCAGATATCACTTTGTAGATTACATAGAATACTATACCTAAAGTCATTCCTGCCAACCAGCCAAAAATAATATCAGCAGGATAATGTACTCCAAGATAAATACGACTATACGAAATCAGTATTGCCCACGAGATAAGCAATATTGAAAGGGGGTTATTGAAACGCGTTACCAACATAAGGAATGCGGTCAAGGCGAAAGAGTTGGCGGCATGGGAAGAAATAAAGCCCATCTCTCCTCCACAATCTTTTACCAGGTGAAGCAAGTCTTTTAATGACGGTTCGTGACACGGTCGTAGTCTTCCTACCAAAGGCTTGACCAACCCGGACGCAAACTGGTCGGCAGCAGTTATTAGTAATGCAATTAGGGGAATTAGAATTAGGGCTTTTTTTCTCAATTTCCATATCAAGTATCCGACTATGCCCGCGTAAAAGGGAATCCAAAAAAAACGATCTGTCGCAGCGAGCATTAAAGAATCAAAAATATAAGAATGATGCCCGTTGATAAAAAGAAGTAGCTTTTTATCGATAGAAATCAATGTCTCCAGAATTAAGTCTATGGTCCGCAATTATTCTTCCTCAGTCCAATTAATACCTTTTCTCAATAACTGTAACGTTTCTTCCTCTCTGCTGCTCGGAGTGGCTTGAAAATTATATTCCCAGACTGCCATCGGTGGCATACTCATCAATATTGATTCTGTCCGACCGTTCGTATCTAAGCCAAATTTTGTTCCTTTGTCGTAAACCAAATTAAATTCAGCATATCTTCCACGACGCATAGATTGCCAACGTTTTTCTTCCTCACTGTAACACTTAGACTTATGTCGGTTTACAATCTCCAGATATAGCGGCGCAAATAGCTTTCCAACGTCCTGCACAAAGGTAAAGCATTGTTCAAGCGTGCAGTCTTTCGTTTCTGAAAGCCTATCAAAAAATATACCTCCTACACCTCGGGTCTCATTTCTATGTTTATTGAAAAAATAGTCATCAGCCCAAACTTTATACTTGGGGTAAAATCGATCGTCATGTTTGTCACATGTTGCCTTCAGTTGATTATGAAAATATCTAGCATCTTCTTTTACCACATAAATTGGCGTGAGATCTATGCCACCACCAAACCAACAGATACCATTTGACATTTCAAAATACCTTGTATTCATGTGCACAATAGGAACATGAGGACTCGCAGGATGAATGACAAGCGAAACGCCTGTCGCGTAAAAGTTGGATTTTTCTAGGTTGAGGGCAGTTAGGATCTTGTCCGGAGTGGGTCCGTGAACTTCAGAAAAGGCAACTCCTGCTTTTTCAAAAATATTTCCTTTACTTAAAATTCGCGTTCGTCCACCACCTCCTTCGTTTCTAGTCCAGATGTCTTCATGAAACCTTTCCGTTTCAACTTCTTCAAGTTGCATGCAAATAGAATCTTGAAGTGTTTTGAACCAAGCCGCTATTTGAGTTTTATCCATAGTGCAATAAAGCGAACAATAATGAAGAATTAAAAA
>DASVUU010000742.1:0-5436 GCA_036386935.1 Cytophagaceae bacterium
TACTAAGTATGAAGCTGAATTATTTATAGCAGCATCTTCAAGTGCTCTAAAGCCGAGGATGAAGTATGAAGGTAGAGACATTCCGGTTGAAAAAGGATTCGGAAAAGTATCTTTTGTGGCTACACCAGGTTCCTACGACAAGGATGGTAATGCTAAAAAAACTTGGAGAGGTTCTATAACTATCCCACATAGAGGAAAGGATACGACATTCCCAGTTTCGGAAGAATACATTGTTGCGAGACCAGTACTTTCGGTCCAATCTGCTTCAGTTTCAGCTCTCTATAGAAATTGTGGTAATGAGTTAAATGTCCAGGTTCCTGCTTTGGGCTCAACTTATAACCCAAGCTTCACTGCAGCTGGTGCACAAGTAATAACTAGTGGCGAAAAAGGTAAGGTTACTTTAGTTCCAACCGGTGCAAAGGTTACACTCAACGTTGCCAGTAGTGGTAATGCAATTGGTTCACAAGACTTTGCAGTAAGGTTGATTCCAAAACCGACAATCGAAATGATGTCAAATGGGGTTCCTGTGAACGAGAAAACAGGTGTCGCCGCTCCAGGACCGAGAGCAATTATGATGAAGGCAGTTCCGGATGAAAGCTTTAAAAACTTTCTACCTAAAGACGCCCGTTATAGGATCTCTGCTTGGGAATGTATACTAGTAAGAGGAAAGAGACCAGTAGCAACTCAAAACTTCACTTCAGAAATCGGAAACCTTCAGTCTTTCTCTGCTCAGGCGCAGGCTGGCGACAGGATTCTTATAGAAGTTAAGAAAGTTCAAAGAACGAATTTTCTTAATCAAACAGAAGACGTGAGTATGCCGACTATTATCAAAAACATCCCTCTGAATTAATTAAAATAAAGGTATGAATAAAATTAGTGTTATAATTCTTAGTTTGGTAGTGAGTGCCTCTTCGTTATATGCCCAAGAAAAGGCAGAAGAGACTGCTCCTACAACCGCTGCACCTGTAAACCCTAATGAAGGATACAACAAACATTCTATCAGACCCATCCATGAGTCTGATATAATGTACAAAAAGTCCATCGTAAGGGCTTTGGATCTTAGGGAAAAGCAAAACAAACCTTTATTTTCTACGAATCGCCAAATAACTAAGTTATTGCTTGAGGCAGTAAAAAGGGGTGACATTAAGGCTTATGCTTCGGACTCTTTAGATGATGGTAAAACATTATCGATAGAGGAGTTTAATGATAGGTACAAAATGCCTTCTCAAGGTGTTGAGCTTTCTGCAGAAGAAAAGGAAATTGCCCTAGCAAATGGTGATTCATCAGTTATATCCAACGGCGGTGCATTTAATTATGAGCCACGTGATTTGTACCAAATGGAAATAAAGGAAGACCTTATATTTGACAAGCAAAGATCACGTATGTATTATGACATACATTCTATTACTTTGTATGTTCCAGCTGATCATCCTTCAAATGTAAAGGGTATCCAAACGGTAGTTGCTTCTTTCATGTACAAGGAGCTTGTTGAGAAATTATTTAAGGATAACCCAAATGCAATTTGGTTCAATCCACAAAATGACCAACAACACAAGAACTTAGCTGACGCGTTTGAGCTAAGGTTGTTCAGTTCTTATATCATAAAAGTTTCCAATCCAAGCGATGCATATCTTGTCGACATCTATGGTGGCGATCAGAAAAAAGGTATCATGGCTTCTCAATGGGCTGCATTCGAACTACTCGAATATGAGCACAACCTTTGGGAATTTTAATATTTCTTACATCAAAAAGGGAGAATTTATTCTCCCTTTTTTTTTGCTTCTTCTATCTGTTGCTTTAGCTTCTTTGCTCTTGATAGGCCGATTATCTTGGCCAAAGTATCTTCATCGGTTTCCTCGATCTTTTTAACAGTCTTAAATTCTATTAATAGCTTTTCAAACATTTTTGGCCCTATTCCTTTGAATTCCGTCAATTTGGACTGCAGACTCGAATTAGATCTTTTCTTCCTATGAAATGTTATTGCAAACCTGTGGGCCTCATTTCTTAGCTGTTGTATCAACATTAACGCTTCAGACTTCTTATCAATAAACAGTGGCTGCTGGTCTTCGGGATAGAATATTTCCTCTAGCCTCTTGGCTATGCCGATAATAGGGATTTGACCATAGATTTTTAAGTCATAAAGGGCACGACAAGCTGCACTTAACTGCCCTTTTCCGCCATCAATTATTATCAAGTCGGGCAGTGGCTTTGCTTCATTTATCAGTCTAGCATACCTTCTATGGACAACCTCATACATTGAGTCGAAGTCGTTCGGCCCAATTACTGTCTTTATATTATAATGTCTATATTCTTTCTTAGCAGGCTTGCCATTGATAAAACATACCATAGCCGATACAGGGTTTGTTCCTTGGATATTTGAATTATCAAAGCACTCAATCACTCGGGGAAGCGCCTTCAATTGCAGGTCCTTCTGCATTGCTTTCAATACCCTATCCTCGCGCTGCTTTTGCAACTCTTTATCTCCCTGAATTTTTTGTAAATGGTGTAGATTATTTTTTAGGGATAGACTAATTAATTTCTTTTTGTCTCCAATCTCTGGAATATTAATGGTAACACCATCTATCACCAATGGAATGCTAATATTTGTGATAATATCCTTAGTTTCAGATAATAGCTTTTCACGAATTTCGATTACCGCCAAAGAAAGTATCTCTTCATCCGGCTCGTCTAGTTTCTTTTTTATTTCAAGCGATTGTGTCTGAAGTATAATTCCGTTTACGATCTTAAAAAAATTGATAACGGCAGATTTATTATCGCTCAAGATAGTATAGACTTCCAAATCTGTAATTTTTGGATTTACAATCACAGACCCGCTTTGAAATTTATTTAATAGTTCAAGTCGATTTTTAAAAATCTGAGCTTTCTCAAATTCTAAGTTTTCAGCGGCAATCGCCATCAAATCCTTGAAGTGATTCTTTACATGAGAGATATTCCCTTTTAGAATATGGTGGATCTGTGAAATATTTCTATTATAGTCGTCTTCATTTATCAAGTCCTCGCAAGGCCCTTTGCAATTCCCAATATGATACTCGAGGCAGATCTTAAATTTTTTCTCTTCTATATTCTGTACACTCAGGTTGTAATTACAAGTTCGAAGTGTAAAAAGCTTCCTTACAAGTTCAATCACTGTATTCATAGCTTTGACACTCGTGTAGGGGCCGTAAAATGTACCTAACGACCGATCAAGTTTGCGCGTGGAAAGTATTTTTGGAAATCTCTCGTTTGTAATGAAAATAAATGGGTAAGTCTTATCGTCTTTGAGGAGAATATTGTACCGAGGCTGGAAGGCCTTTATGAGGTTATTTTCTAGCAAATACGCATCAAACTCCGTATCTACTATTGTATAATCAACTGATTCAATCTGGCTTACTAGTCTCCTAGTCTTATTATCGAGGTGATTCAGCTTATTGAAATAGTTGCTGACTCTTTTCTTTATGTTCTTTGCTTTGCCAACATAAATGAGTGTTTTTTCTAAATCGAAAAACTTATAAATACCTGGCTTTTCCGGAAGATCTTTTAATAAATCCTTTTTATCCATTTATCCCTTTTTAAAAATCATCCGGTGGCGGGACAGCATTATTAGTAGGTTGCTTATGTATAGAATCGCTGGGAGAGAACTCCTGCTCTTTAAATTTTTTGCAATCAATTTCTACCTTTAAGTGGGCAGGTCTAGGGAACGCCAGCTTTGCCATACCAAGACTCTGGTCCGCAAAAATCTTCTGCATAAATAGAGCCCAGATAGGCATAGCCATTCTTGCACCCTGCCCTAAGTCCATACTGCGAAAATGTATACTTCGATCATCACCGCCGACCCAGGCCCCAGCTACTAATTTTGGTGTAACTCCAATAAACCATCCATCGGAATAGTTCTGGGTCGTTCCAGTTTTACCTCCTATTTCGTGTCCTTGCCATAACAAATGATATTTACTGAGCCCCAAAGCGGTACCACCCTTTTCTTCGGTAGCTCCTTTTAACATGTGTATCATCAAATACGCTGTTTCCTCATCAAAAACTTCTGAAGTTTTCGGAGTAAATTCCTGTAAGACGTTTCCTTCCTTGTCTTCGATGCGAGTAATAAAAAAAGGCTCAGTCCAAAAACCCTTATTTACAAACGTGCCATAAGCGCCAACCATTTCATACAAGGAAACATCATTTACGCCAAGACATAAAGCCGGGACGGCCTCTAATGGACTAGTAATTCCCATTCTTTTTGCATAGTCGACTACAGTTTGTGGTCCAACCTTCTTGATCATGCTTGCAGTGACAGCATTTATAGAATTTGCCATCGCCTTACGTAAAGTAAATATTTCGCCTGAGTATTTTCCATCGCTATTTTGAGGGGTCCACGTTCCATTGACATCTCCCGTCTCAAAGGTTACTGGTAAATCAGGTACCTCGTAGCAGGGCGAGTATCCCAGGTCTAATGCTGTTGCGTACACAATTGGCTTAAATGTGGAGCCTGGCTGTCTTTTACCTTGTCGAACATGGTCATATTTAAAATGCTTGTGATCAATTCCGCCAACCCAAGCCTTTATATAACCAGTATGCGGATCCATTGCGAGGAAGCCTGCATGTAGGAAATGCTTATAATATTTAATTGAGTCAATAGGAGATAAGGTTGTGTCTCTTTCCCCATTCCAACTAAACACTCTCATTCTAATCGGAGTTTTCATTACTTTCCAAATAGATGCGCTGTCGTCGCCGAACTGGGATTTTAAAGAATGATATCTGTCTGATCGCTTCGCTGCATATTCAATAAATCCAGGAATTTCCTTGCCTCGCTCGTCCAACCATGGTTTTTTACCTTTATAATAAGCAAAGAATTTCCTTTGAAGGTCCTTCATTTGTAGGGTCACAGCATCCTCGGCATACTTTTGTATTCGAGAGTCCAGTGTAGTGTAAATTTTTAGACCATCAGAATAAACATCCAGACTTCGTTCCTTACACCAGTTGATCAAATAATTGGTTATAACGCTCCTGAAATATGTCGCTATTCCCGAATTGTGGTTTTCAAGATTGTAGCTGACTTTCAAGGCTAATTTGGAAAATTTTTCACGTTCCGCTGGAGTTAAATAGTTGTACTTTTCCATCTGAGCAAAAACAGTATTTCGCCTCTTGACAGCATTTTCAGGGTTATAGATTGGGCTGTAAAATGTTGGTGCCTTCAGTAAGCCGACTAATACTGCCGCCTGAGGAACGGTCAAACTATCCGGCGAGGTTGAAAAAAAAGTCCGGGCTGCTACCTTAATACCAAAAGAGTTACTACCAAAGTCCACTGTATTGAGATACATCGTGATTATCTCATTTTTGGTATAAGCTCTTTCTATTTTAACAGAGGTCAGCCATTCCTTGGTTTTTACAATCAGGGTTCTCAAACCGGGTACCTCGCTAAAAGTGCCTTGATACAGGGTGCTT
>DASVUU010000743.1:0-4045 GCA_036386935.1 Cytophagaceae bacterium
CAGACTTGGACGGGATTGATAGACGGGAAGAATTGAAAGGTTACATCAAAGAATTTGAACTAGGTTGGCTGCCATCTGACAACGTTTAAACATGAAGTATGGCGCGACAGCGAAGGCCAAACAACTTTATGTCTTTCCGACACACGCGGCTACGATTGTCGACAACTGCTTGAACACGATAGTAATTTAATTCACGAATTTTATGCTAATAGTCATTTCGATGCAATGACTATCTACTACAAGTTCATGGGCTGGGGATTCTATACAACTGAATTTGAAATTGATAAACAACCATATGATAAGAATTACACCCAATAATGGAAGTTTTTTGAGATTTCTGACCCAAATTGCGCTTGTTTTTAAAGAAGGACTAAGAGCATTAGCGTTTGTTAGGTACGTTTGTTTTCCATGATTAAGTTTACTCTATGTCAGCAGATAAATATTTTTTGAAAGACCAACAAGGATTCTTTTTTAACCTGCAAACTTGCTCACTGTATCGATCCTTTTACAAAAATGGAATACAGAGATTGCATATTACGACTGCATCTATTTAGTGTCGATGCGCGGGTCATCATGTCTAATCCCATCCAAGCATCTGTGCCAAGTATGGTTATTAAGGTCATTCCAAATACCTCACAATTCTAGCGTGTCCCTTTATAATTATTATTAAGTTATTCTTTCACTATTTTTCTAATCAAAGTCCTGCCGGAACTATCTACACTTTCTAGCAAAATAAATTTCTGACGGTAATCCGGAAATATCTAGTTCACTTGTCTTTGCATCGTTCATTGAGAATGGAATGAAATCTCATTGCCTTGGGCGTTGTGAACAATCTAGATTTTTTTAGACAAGCGGGACGCGTACGTCCGTGGGTTCATATGGCATATTTTAGAAGGTTTTATTTTACCAAAAGACCTTTTCGAAAAACCTTTAGGAGAACATAATAATCTATTCGCTCTTCATGTTAGATAGTATAGTTGCGGCTTCTGCGCATTTGGAAAGAACATCCAATTTATCCTCTTTATTTCCATACAGAGTTTCGAGTGTCAGACTTTGGTTAATCAATTTTAAAAAGTCAATTGATTTTTTAACCGGAATAAACGGTTGATTTTTGTATTGGACAAATATCGGTGAAGTGTGGCCAAAGCGGATGCTTTTCTGGTCGATTTTATGAAAACATCTTGCGGCAATCCAGCCGCTTTTGGTAATGGGGATATCGATGTTGAAGATCGTGCTATCACCCTCTAATTTTACATCTTTAAATTGCTTTATCACCTCTCCATTGAAAATTATTTCAACATCCTCTAAAGGGTAGGTATAGTGAATCGCGCATCGAATGGGAAGAGAAGACTCGCTAGTTTTAACCGTATCTCCCATTAAATTATTTCCAGAGGACAACATTATCATAGGACCATTGCTGATAAAGCTTCTTCCCGACTTTAAAGCATTGAAATAATTGAGGGTATTTATTTCTCCTTTCATTTGTACATAGGTTCTGTTATAGCCAAACGGATTGGAAAGGGGATAGGAGGCCGATCCTGCAGTAGGAATAATTCTCTTTCCTATATTTAAAAAATTATAATATAAATCCATTACAAAATGCGTATATCCTTTTTGGTCATCTGAATAATTACCCATCAATGACCTGTTTAAATTGATGCTGCCTTCAGGTAAATAATTTCTGTCGAAATTATGGTTGTTGGCCAACTCAATAAAATCAACATTATTTAATAAGACAGCCAAATGGCTAAACCTATAGATAGGCTTGTCTAATTCCACAAACCCTTTACCTTCTTTGGCTTTATTACTCAAAGCAAAATAGTTCGCTAAAGAATGCTCGCTTAAATCCTTTAGAGGAAAATCTTTTTTATTGATAAGGTGGTAAAGCAAAGCACCATATTCGCTTTCAATTTCGTGGCTGGCCACATGTAGAAAATGGCTAGGGTCAATTTGCAATGTCCCAGCTGAATTTGTTTTTGGAAGAATAGAATCCGTCTGAGCGAGAAAGTCTTTCCTCTCATTCCAGTTTCCTTGGAAGAACGCAAAATTTAAATCTTCAGACAACAGTAGGGTAGGAATATCTGAGATGTTTCGGTGAACATGGTGGTCTGCGGAATACCAACCTCGCTGGTTCATATTGATCCATCTATTCAGCTGAATATTTAACTTTTGCGTTGCATTTGTTTCAACGGTGATAAGCTTGCTGAACCTGCGGTATTCCTTGCCTTTTTCTATCACAATCCTATAAGTCCCAGTGGGAAGCTTAGCTCTGAAGGTATTTCCAATTGTATTAAAGTGCCTTCCTGAGTGTCCAACCCGATCTTGCATCCATGGAATATAAAATGAGATGCCTTTCTCAGCGAAAAAAACTGAGTCCTTGTCTCCAATAATATATACTCTCGCTGATATAGGTGAAGCACTTGCGCTATCTAAAATTGTACCTTCAAGTATACCAAATCCCTGATCATTGGATTTGGTGCAACTGCAAAGTGATGCACATAGAAATATAATGATTAAGAAATGAGTTGTCCAATTATTTTCTGTCATAAAAGACTATATATACTTTCTACCAACTGATTAAGCCTCTATGCAAAGCCTTCACAAGATAGCCAATAAATTAAATAACCGGAAGAAATAAATTATCAATAAATTCCTACGATCGGAAGTCAGGCGGTTCTATTTCTAAGTATCTTCGGAAAAAGGAAAGAAATCTTACTTAAAAAAGTACTTTTGTTGAATATTATTGTTTAGACAGCTTCCAATTTATTTACTTCAATTTCGCATGAGGTCCTTCTCCATTTTATGTTTTTCTTTCTTTTTAGCTACATCAACAATATTAGCCCAGTGTAAGCAAGAACCTTTGGTTATAGGTACATCCATTTGCATTTATTCTCAAACTTTGAAGGAAGACCGAACCATTTTTATCTTGCTTCCGGAGGGATATGATACCATTGCAAGCCTTCCTGTTTTGTACCTTCCCGACCCGGAGTGGAACCTAAAGCACGTGTTTGGAACGGTTCAATACTTGTCTACAGCGCAGAAGATTCCTCCAATGATTATTGTAGGTATTGCGAACACAGATAGGATCAGGGACCTAACCCCATATGCTACATCTGAATTTAAACAAGGTGGAGGTGCTAATAACTTCTTAACTTTTATAACCAAAGAATTGGCTCCATATATTGAAAAATACTACAAGGTGTCCGGTAAAAATATCCTCTGTGGTGCTTCTTTAGGTGGAATTTTTTCATTTTACACGCTTTTAAACGGATCTAATTTATTTGATGCGTACTTTGCAATAAGTCCGTCTCTTTGGTATGCAGAAGGTAAAATATTGAAGGACTTCGAAGCATTTAAAGGTGATTTCAAAGTAAATAAACTTCTATATATCACTCTTGCTAACGAGAAGGGAATGAGGGTAAACCAATTTATTAAACAGCTAAGAAGAAAAAATATAGTAGGCCTCAAGTGGAAATACGAACGTCACCTAGAAGAGACACACAGTACAATTGGGCATGAAAGTGTATTTGATGGATTGAAATGGATGTTTGAAAATAAATAATAGACGAATGAATGTGAACACCCATTTGAATTCCACTTACTAGGCCCAGGATATTCTAAAACATAAAGCAGGGTAGATTTCATTCTGTTAAATTATAAATCGTTCTGCCTTGATAGGTAAAATAGTGCAGGAGAGGAATTTAAATTTGACTAGTATTTATACAGATATGAAAGATGAGATGTGGATCGACTGTACAATTTGCGACCACTTTCGGCTTGAAAAAGGACGTCAGACATGTCTTTTGTTTGAAGTGGTCGGATTGCCTGATCTATTTCATGAAGGCGCCATTAAAAAAAGTTGTTCATCATTCAGCGCGCCAAAAAACTTAAATAGTCCTGATTTAACTCAGATGAGCTATGGGGTGCTCTATTTTTACAACCCTAAAACTCCTGACAAGATACAGGAGGATATTGACTTGTGAAATGAATTTTACCCAGTAGCCGAAGGTGTGTCATGAAGTAACAGATGGGAATTTGTTACATG
>DASVUU010000744.1:0-3447 GCA_036386935.1 Cytophagaceae bacterium
TCCTACATTAATCCCCGTATCGATAACAAATAACAATTCAAGTGGAGGATATTTTCATGCTGGAATATCGGTAACAGGTTCTGCGGCAGGTAGCTTCGGCTATTTCTCTGATTTCTCAAGTATAAATATCAGCTACGACAATAAACCAGTTTGTTTTGGCGACTCACTGGTGTTAGATGCCGGACCTGGTAGAGACAACTACCGCTGGTATACTAAATCTGCCAGTACAGAAACTACCTTATCCACTTCGCAAAAATATAAGATAGATCAACCAGGCGAACAGTTGATTTATGTAAGAATTGAAAAGGGCAACTGCCCTTTGGTGGATTCTGTCAAAGTTTATATACAGCCTAAGGTAAATCTAAATGTACTAAAGAAGAAGGTTGCTTGCTTTAACCAACCGGTATCTATGGATGCAACCCCTCAGGTAACCAACCCGCCTTTGCAGATAAACTCTTATAGTTGGATCCACATCTTCGGACCAGGCTCGGCAAATCAAAGTCTAGGCTCAACTACTGCCATAGCACCGCAGCTTGCAGTAGGTTTTCATAAAATAGCTGTTTTAGTAGATGATGTAAATGGATGCAAATTTAAAGACACAGTCGAAGTTACCATCAACTCTACACCTCCAGTAAGTACAGGGGCATTTTCCGACGCTCAAATTTGTTCTGGCGCAAAGGTGAAATTGGGCCAAGCTTCTCAAAGCATCAAATACATCTACAAATGGAGCGAAGATGATACGCCACCTCCAGCTCAGAAGATCGCTACCGGTCTAAGCAGCACTATTATCAGTGACCCCGAGGCTACTAGGACGAATACAACCACTGCTCCTCTTGCTTATAATTATTATATCGCAACAACCGATACTTCGACAAGCTGTATTAAGCTAGACACCCTAGTTCTTACCGTTAATCCTATTCCAAAACCTGTCTTCACTAATCTGAAAACCACCTTCTGCAAAAGTGATCCTGCTGTCCCCCTCGAAGGAACTGCGCCTAATTTTACTGCCGGCGGTTATGCCTTTTCAATAGGCGGCGTTGCACTTACATCTTTCGATCCTAATGCCCAGGGAATAGGAGACAAAACTATATTGCTTAAATATACATCCCAAGCAAATTGCTTGGGTGAAACCGACACCATTGTCAAGGTATCAGACGTCCCTTTAGTCGCCATGACTAATAAAGAGTATTGTTCTGGACAATCTGCAACAGTTGGCCTTACGCCAGACCCTACCTTTAATTATATTTGGGATACTTCTCCTGATATCCCAACTGCAAACATTAGCGAAGTAACAATTAAAGCTACCAATACTACTTCGGCACCAATTACTAATACCTATAAGCTTACCGTAACAAGTAAGACAAATGCCACATGTACAAACAATGGAACGGTTGATGTAAAGATAAAACCGGTGCCAGAAGCTAGCTTCACTGGTTTAAGTGCAACTGGTCATTGCCTTAACTCCCCAAACATAAGTCTTGTAGGGTCACCTGCGGCGGGTGTGTTTAGTTCCACATCCGATGCGCTTACTGGTACCAATACATTCACTCCTAAAACTGAAGGAAGCAAAACTTTGACCTATAGTGTAAACATTGATGGCTGTGTTGACGATACGGTTGTAACGACAATGGTTCACCCGCTTCCCAAACCTACTATCAATGGCATTGATAAGCTTACCTATTGTGCAGACGAGCCTGCGCTTACTATTACCGGTGCAAATCCTACAGGTGGAACCTTTCAAAAGGATGGTACGCCATGGACAGAGGGAAACTTTCCGCTAGCAGCTACAGGTAATTACAAATTCAAATATGCTGTAACGGATCTAAATGGATGCCAGAATTCAGTTGAAAAATCTTTAGAAGTAAAGCCAATTCCCATCCTTACAACATCACCTGCAACGCCCATTTGCGAGGGACAATCTGCTACCCTTTCTGCTAACGGCGGTGATACCTATAAATGGACTACTTTAACAAATACTACTGGTACCGTTACCGTAAATCCTTTGGTTACCACAGATTATGAAGTGCGTGCGGTGAGTCCGGCCAATTGCATTTCAGCACCTTCAATTATTAATCTGGTAGTGAATGCTACTCCAAAAGCAAATTTTAAAAATAAAAACATTACCCATTGCTTTGAAGACGGGAACGTAAAGCTGTTTGCTGGAATTGCCCCCACTTATACTTGGAACACTGGTGCCACTACCGATACATTAGAAGTGAGTGATGGCGGCTTTTTTAGAGTTACCCTATCCTCTGGTATCTGTAAAACCTCAGATTCGGTTAAAGTCATAGCAGGTTGTCCACCACGATTGTTCCTGCCCCAGGCATTCACTCCTAACAATGATGGGAACAATGACCAGCTAGAAATATTCGGAGCACACTTTCAAAACTTCGAGATGAAAATATTTAACAAATGGGGTGAAATTGTTTATACTACCAATGACAAAGACAAACCTTGGGATGGTAAATATCTAGGTGAAGATATGCCTATTGGCGTTTACCCTTGGATTGTTACTTACGAAAGTGAATTACCGAATAGTTCCTCAAAAAGCCTTGCGATGAATGGAAGTGTTACCTTGATTAGGTAGAAAAATATATAAATAGGGTGTTATATAAAATGGTTCTCGAAAGGGGACCTTTTTATTTTTGAGGAACTTTATTTGACAAGTATTGTACAAGCAAGATTGTTAAGATTACACTCCCCTATGCAGGTATAAGCAACAGTCTTATCGTCCTTATCCATTATCCACCCGTTAGGTTTGATCCTATAAATAACAGCAGCAGGATCAGGCTGTGAGCCC
Source organism: Cytophagaceae bacterium (assembly GCA_036386935.1). Taxonomy (GTDB): domain Bacteria; phylum Bacteroidota; class Bacteroidia; order Cytophagales; family Cytophagaceae; genus DASVUU01. The sequence goes on from DASVUU010000744.1 coordinate 2,801, forward strand.
CTGTAAATAGTGTGGTCTATTAAAGTGTATTCAATGCTGCCGGTGCTACGGTTAAGCAGTTGATTACCTTTGAGGGAAAAGATTAAATTAGATTTGTTATCTTTTCCATACTTATAGACACCGCCATCTTTAATTTCTCTTATTACAAAACCACCTGAAAATCCTTCATAAACCTTATCTTCAGATACCTTATATAAAATGTAAGGTTGAGATAGATTATTACCCTCATAAATAGTGGTTACTTCGCGCTTAAATAAAAAAAATTAAACAGAACAATATTGGCGACAACAATGGCAAGGAAAGCTAAGCCTCCCCTCCATGTAAAAATTTTATTCATATCAACTCTTTCAAAAGCCCACTTTTTTACGAACTCTATTAAGCACTTCGCAGCTTATCGCCCTAGCTTTCTCCGCGCCCATCAACAATCTTTTATCTAAATTAGGAAGGTCATTTACCAATTGATTGTATAACTCACGTTCTTTCGAGAAAGTATTTAAGATCAATTCATACAAGGCCTGCTTCGCATGGCCATATCCATAATTCCCGTTTAGGTAATTCCTTCTCATCTCTTCCTTCTGATCCGCGGTGGAGAGTAGCGAGTATATTTTATATACGTTATCAGTCTCAGGATTCTTGGGTTCTTCTAA
>DASVUU010000745.1:0-2997 GCA_036386935.1 Cytophagaceae bacterium
ATAACAGATGGGGTGAAATGGTCTTCTATTCTACAAGCCTTGACGAGGGTTGGGATGGCTACTATAAAGGAAAAATGGCTGAAGTAGGAAACTATGTCTACGTTGTAGAATACGAGGGACAGGTAAAAAAGGAGATAGTTAGAACAACCATCTCCGGAGATGTAACCTTGATTCGATAATTTATCTTAGTGGTGATGACCGCCTTCTCCATGCACATGGCCATGGGCAACTTCTTCTTGAGAAGCGTCTCGTACATCTATAACCTCCCCAACAAACGACAAATTAAACCCTGCTAACGGATGATTAAAGTCCATCTGTAAATCGGTGTCTGTAACTTCCATTATCTTCCCGGGTATAGTATTTCCATCTTGGTCGGACATTGGAATATAGCTACCTACTTTAAATTTATCCTCGTCAAACTGATCGTTTTCTTTGAATACACTTTTATCTAGGCGGATCAGTGCCTCGTCTTCGAAGTCGCCGTATGCTTCTTCTTTAGTCAAAGAAAATTCGAAACTATCGCCTGAATTAAGACCGTCTAATTCATCCTCGAATTTTTCTGGAAATCCACTGGCACCAAATAAAAATACCGCAGGCTGTGATTTATCGGCCTTTTCGATAAGTATTTTAGGCTGACTTTCATTTTCAATAAATAAATCGTAAGTAATGGTAACTACCTTGTTGTTTTCAACTTTCATATGTTTGATCAAATTTTAAGAGATTCTATTTTAAATTCTGCGACTTTTATAGGCTCTATATCTTTTTAGATCCCTTTTCGTAATGGCTGACACATAACCAAGTCTTCGCAATGTTTTTATAAATAGTTTGTAACTATAATTGTTTAAAGGTAAGGTAAATTTTTAATTTTTTGGATTGTAAAGAACGGAAAAACCATTTTCCCGAAATACATTGTTGAAGCAGATTCAAAATAAACTTTTAAATTTGAGAAAAAAATTACGTGGTCAACTGGGCGCTTGAAGAGAAAATATTACCCCTAAAATACAATTGGAAGCTTTCTAGAAATGAAACGTTTGAGAAAGTCAATTTCATTGTCAAAGTTTCCAAAGACAACTTTTTTGGAATGGGCGAAGTCGCGCCCAATGTCAGGTATGGTGAAAGTCTAGAATTAATAAAATCTCAATTTCTAATTCTGAAAGAGTTTTTGCAAGAAGTCAATTCTCCCGCAGAACTAGAAGTCCTACTCAATAACCAATCCGTTTGCAACTCGCTCCGGTTTGGTATTGACTCCGCTTTTATACATTATTTTTGTGGTAGGAAAAACCTGTCTGTATCCTCCTACTTTCAATTACCAACTCCCAATAAAATTGCAACATGCTACACGATTCCAATTATAGCGCCTGGGGAAGTAAAACACTTTATTGAGACAAATCAGTTAGACAGGTTTGCAACATTAAAGATAAAAGTGAACAGCGAAGGTTACGACCTTATAAACGAGGTTCAGAAATACTACAAAAAACCATTAAAAATTGACGCCAATGAGGCTTGGCGAGAACCCGAAAGCTTTTTAAGATTTATGGAAAAGCTTAAAAACTTTAATATTGACTTCTTAGAACAACCCTTTCCTAGCAATGCCGTGGAGGAATATATTTATTTAAAGAAAAACACCACCTATCCAATAGTTGCTGACGAATCGGTGACTTCAGACTTTTCATTTGAAGAGTTAGACAGGCAGTTTCATGGGATAAATATGAAACTGATGAAAGCAGGGAGCTACAAGAAAGGCATAGATATTTTAAAAGAGGCCAGAGCCAAAAAGATGATTACCATGATTGGTTGCATGGTGGAGACTTCATTGGGCATAAGTAGCGCATTGAATATCGCAGGATTAAGTGACTATGCCGACCTCGATGGATTCATGATTATAAAAGATGATCCCTTTGATTTGGTAAAAGAAAAAGAAGGCTATTTGACTCTCGCGGAATAATATTTTTAGTTTTTATGGACAAATCCATTTTAAAGTTGTTATAGATATTTATAAAACTGAATGATGAAGAATTTTGAAATTAAGGCGGCCATTCTTGAAAAATGTGTAGAACTACAAAGCAAAACGATGGGTGCTGCCAAGCAAGCAATGAATGATGCTCAGGAAAGCGCGAATGAAGAAAAAGGAAGCATGGAGGACAAGTTTGACTCGTTTAGAGAGAGCATGCACATCACGCGAGACATGTATGCGCGCCAGCTCATAGAATCTACTAACAGCTACAACATTTTAAAACGCATCAATCCAAATGTCGAACATCCCGCTGTTATTTTAGGAGCGGTAGTGAGCACTGACCTTCAAAATTATTTTATCAGCGTAAGCATTGGGGAGATAAAAGTGGGCGATCAAAGTTACCTAACGATTTCTCCACAAACACCATTATACCAGGCCTTGGCAGGCAAGAAAAAAGGAGAAAAATTTACTTTTAGAGATAAGACTTATACAATAACGAATGTGTTTTAAATAAAAAAAGAGGCTAGTGCCTCTTTTTTTATTTTACCAGATGCCAACCTTCGCAGGTGTTTGTTTCGCGGTAGAAACCTTAGGCTCAAATCCGCCTTTGATGTCCTCCAACCCTATTTCTGCTTCGAAATATGTCAGTAGTTCCTTTTTCTCATTATAAAGATACACGGAAGGATACCCTATTGCATCAAATTGCTTATAAAACAGATCATTCTTATCGTGTAGCACGGTGATTTCTTTAAATTGGTCAAGCTTGAATTTATTTGAAAATTTTTCAACATCTACAATTTCTGCTGGACTTATAAATACAATCTGTATTTTTTCAAAGTATTTTATGTTGTCAAGAATCATTTGAGTTTCTCTTTGGCAGATATCACAAAGAGGATTGAAATAAACCAGCATTATCTTAGAAGCCTTCAAATCCTCGCTAGAAAACTTTTTGCCTTCCAAAGTCTGATAGGTAAACTCAGGCAATTTATCTTGAGGTCCTTTTTTGTCGTCCCCCAAAACATCAATGGAGGTTAAAACAAACA
>DASVUU010000746.1:0-3573 GCA_036386935.1 Cytophagaceae bacterium
TAAGTTTATTCTGGGATAATATTACTGCCCCTGGGTTTATCGTATAAGAATTAATATCTACAAAAGCTGGCGCCCAGCTGTGAACATTTAGAAGATGTGTAAGCTTCGAATATGGCTTTACCTCTACTATCGAAGAGTCCATGTTGATAGATCTGACTGGTCTTTCCTGGGAAGCGAGAGTGTCGGCAAGGTCGAGAAAATAGGTAGAACTACGAACTAAGGGAACAAATTGATTGGAATCCAATAGCTCTTCGCAAACCTTATAGCCATCTGGCGTATAATCGGAGAATGCTAGTTTTAGCTTATTCGGCGATACGGCAGGGTCAAATGCACCATATTTAGAGAAAGTCACCTGATATATTCGTTTATCAATTCGATTGACCGCAAAAACATTGTCCTTTCCATTATAGGTGCCATGGAATACTACATAATTTTTAAATATTGCAGGCTGTGAAATATCTCTAAAACTATATTCTATTAATGTATCGATCTTTCCACTATCATAATTTATAGATAATAACGATTTCCCCTTTTCACCTAAGCTCACACATATAATACTGCGGTCTGCTTCTGACCAAACTGGGTTTATAGGATATTCATTACCGGGCAGGGAAATTTCCTTTAGTATTTTTTTGGAAGCAACATCAATGGTTACTAATGTGAAAAGATTGTTGGAGGTTGATTTGACTGCAACCAGGAATTTTGAATCGGGCGAAAGGGAGGGCGAGAAAAGATTTGTAGACGGGCTGAGCCTCTTTCTCCTTTTATTTTTCAAGTCGAAAAGGATAATCTTGCTACCAAGCGCGTTCTCCCATCTTTTATGATATAGATTCTCGTGCCACGCGAGGAAATCTTGATTTGCAGAGATTCTATTCAAGTAATAAATGCCGGGAGTAAATAAATGTACCTCTTTGGAATTAGATAGACTTACAAACGTTCCTATCTCGCCAAGACCAGATTTCTCAGCAATTACAGTTGTATCATTTAGGTACTGGGGATACCTATAGGAGGTGAACGTTTTCTTATTCAAGGGGTGTAAGGGCTGATAGTTTTTAGTGACCGCAATTTGGTCCTCCCTATGCCAAACTGAATCAAATCTTTGTACGACTCCTTTATAATACCTCCACTTATTTCTAAGAGTAATTTTTTTTATGCTATTGGAGAACGGAGTGAATAGATAGGGCTTATTAGCCACATTATCAATAGAATGCTCCCAAATTCTGGTACCATAAGCTTTCCTTCCTTCAGCAACGAGGAGATATCCAATATGATAATGATCAGGGACAAAATCTTTGTAAGATCCAAAAATTGACTTTTCATAACTATAGAGTCCCTTTTCTAAAGTCAGAGCCTTCAAAGGCATTTCAAAAGATGGAAGTCTTCCCCTCCCCGAGTTTGACAATGCCGTCTCCGCTGCGATCGCATCCCCTTCTAAAAACCATAAGGGTAAAAATAAGCCTGCTATTGCTCCAGTGCCTTGTTCTCCTAAAATCAAGGATAATATTTTCGTAAATCCCTGGTTTAATTTATCGATTTGAACAACGTGCCTCATCTCATGGATTGTCAATTGAGTAAGCCACTCTTGCGCGTATATTTCCTGAGAAGGGATTGTATAAAACTCGGCTCTTCTAGGAGCCCATGTAACGAATGCATTTGCCTCCGTTGAACGTGTGTGAAGAATAATGGAAATTTTCTTTGGTCTATGATTTAATGAATAACCATCGTACTCATATACCCTTTTTAAAATTGCTGCTAAGCGAACAGCCTCTTTGCTGAAATCCTCTGGAAATATGATCTGAAATTTTGAATTGCTTATCTGTTTCCATTTAATATTTGCCGGGTCTTGGCCAGAGGAAAAATATTGGCCTGATGTCCTTAAATGGGATAAAAACGAAAGAATGAAACATATCAATAAAAAGGTTGATCGTCTCATAAAAAAGGAAGAATACTAAGACTCTTCGTCGATAAGACCCGCCCTTGAAACAACGTTATACAGTAGCTTAACGACCAGTACGCTCTGTTTAGATTTTTTCAGAACAGTAATTTCATAGTTTAAATACTGTAATTTTTCGTTCAATTCCGGAATCTTACCAAACAACATAGTTACTAAACCAGCTACTGTTTCATAATCATTGCTTTTAGGCAAGGGCTCAGGTAAAAATTCATTTACATCCTCTATCGTTGAAAGGGCATTTACCATATACTCCTTATCATTGAGCTTTTCAACAAAAGGAGCCTCTTCATCGTGCTCATCCTGAATCTCTCCAACCAGTTCTTCTATGATGTCTTCAATCGTGACAATTCCAGCAACTCCTCCAAACTCATCTGTGACAATCGCCATGTGGAGATGCTTTTGCTGAAGTTCTTTCAATAATTCGCTAATCTTTTTTGTCTGGGGAATGAAATACGGAGGTCTAATTGCGTCTTTAAGAGATATCCTTTCCTTTCTATTCAGCATCTTCAAAAGGTCCTTGGTATAAACAAGACCTATGATATTGTCTATGCTCTCCTTATACACAGGCATTCTGGAGTACCCCTCGTTAATTATTTTATTTATAATTTCACCAGAAGCTAGGTCTGCATCAATTGCATTGATACTTGTCCTCGGCACCATTATCTGCTTAGCAGTGATGACATTAAAGCTAAACACATTTTTTAGTAATTCATGTTCACTTGGTTCGATAGCCCCGCTCACTTTACCTTGGTCTACTAATAATTGAATTTCTTCCGAAGAATGCACCTCGGTTTTGTCGTGCATGTGAATGCCAAACATCTTTAAAATAATATTCGCGAAGCCGTTCAAAAACCATATTAACGGTTTAAAAATCACGTAGAAAAATCTCAAAGGATAGGCAACTGACAAGGTGGTTGACTCGGGTTTCTGAATCGCAAGCGATTTGGGTGCTAATTCACCAAAAACAATATGCAAAATGGTGATCACTCCAAACGCAACAGGAAGTGCAACTTTATGAGCAAGCTCTGGGGTGAGATCTAAATTGAATAGATGGAAGCCTTTCAATATTATCCTTGATACAACACTCTCTCCTATCCATCCCAGCCCAAGACTGGCTAGTGTAATACCCAATTGAGTTGCAGAAAGATAAGCATTAAGATTTTGAATGATCGTTAAAGAAAGCTGAGCAGTTCCATTTCCGCTGGTTGCCTTTAATTCAAGTTGTGAGGTTCTAACTTTGACAATAGCGAATTCTGCGGCTACAAAAAATCCATTAAGAAAAACCAAAATGAGCGTTATAAAAATATCTATTATCATGTTGATTTAACCCCTTCTTTTGAGTGCAGAGAAGCAGCTGTTTTCGATTTAATGTATGTATACTGAGACAAAAATATATATAAATTTAAATAGGGTTGAGTAATTCTTTAATTTATTTCATTCGTTTGAAACTTAAAAATGTCTAACCCTGTATTAATAGTGGATGTTAAATAAATATTCAAATAATTTTTTTTAGAAAGTTTTTATATAACTTTACGCTTACCTAAAATGCAAGAAAAATCCTTAGTAATCGTTGATTTTAGCTTTTTTGTAACAGACAATAGAATCAATTTATTGATCAC
>DASVUU010000747.1:0-1928 GCA_036386935.1 Cytophagaceae bacterium
AATGCTGAAAAATCTTTTATCTTTTAACTATTTTGTTTTTGTAAACTACTTTATTACCACTAGATAGGGTATATATATAAATTCCCTGAGGCAGTTGAGTAACATTTATGTTGGTATTGTTTTCACCCATTGTACCCTTTAGTTTTATAGGAGCACCAATAGCCCTACCTAAAATATCATAAATATTGAGATCTAAATCTTGCTTATTTTCGGAGTTAATTACAATATTGAAAGATTCCAAAGTTGGGTTTGGATACGCAACTACAGACAATCCATTGTTAGCAAACGGGTCATCAAGTGACAAAATTGGATTGGCCTTGAGTTCAAAACGTGCCATAACGGGACCGTGATCAGAGGTTGTATTTATATAATTAGTTATATCAGTTCTTGGATCATAAACTAAAGTCGAATTAGGTACATAGTCCTGTGTTAATTCATTGGAAGCTATAATATGGTCTAAAAAACCACCAGAAGAGAGGTAGCTAAAAGCACCAGCTTGACTGATTTCTAAAGTTAAAGGGTTATATCTTCCATTGTCTTCAACCATTCTCTGGTAAGATGATGGGTTTCCAGCAATAATAGAGGTGTCAACATCATCATTGTAATCACCTAAAATTATTAAATTGGCATCAGGATATTGCGCATCCAGACTGTCTTTCAACAATTCAATATCATATTTTCTCATATTGTATCTTAGGATATCGCTACCGCTATTTGCTCTAGCATGAATGTTGATTATTTTCAAATTCTTTGTCACACCGCCAATATTTGTTTCTATTTCAACCATGTGAGGTAAACGTCCTGAGGAGTAAAAGCTTGAGCCACTACTTGGATAATTAGGCAATGTTCTTGTTCCTGCGCGAACATCATCATAAAGTTCCTTAAATAGGACCCGACTACTTTTTACAGTAGTGGTTTGAGTGTTATAGATCACTACTAATTTTTGCGGAGGGAAATTTGGCTCTGGTGCATTGAAAGAGTAGGACCAAGAAGGAGAAATTACTTTATTAAAAGTTTTTCCGTTGATGCTTATTTTTTGGATCAATTCATCTAAGGCAGCGTCATCAGAAACTTCTTGAACGGCATAAACGTCAGCATTTAACGTATTCATCACTCTAGCAACATTATCAATCTGTAGCGCATCATCTATAGGACCAAATTCAGTTCCATTAGAACCAATGACGTTGCTTCCAAAAAATTCTAAGTTATAGGTAACAATATCAAATGTCTCCGATTTAGGCAACGAAGAGCCGCTTAAAGAACCTATTTCTTGGTTCAATCCTGTTCCTACAACTGTCAAAGGACCAGAAATACTTAACGCTTTTGAACTTGGGAAAAAACGAACATAAATTGTTTTGCCTTCAACGGCCTCAGCACTTGAAACAGCTACACTTGATTGAAAGCTACTATTGTCTGTAGATAATTCGTAACCTGATGGTGCAGTAATAGCTATATTACCATAACCACCTGCCATAAATACGAATGATTGGCTGACTGATGGGGTGTTTGGATTTACTTCTCCGAAGTTTAAAATTGGATTTGAAGATAAAAAGGCTGCTGTATTACTAATTTGTACATCATCAAGAGTCCATTCTGCTGCATCGCCGTTACTACCAGAAGTTGTAGTTTCATAAACCCACGCAAGATATACATTGTTTGTTTTGTAAGCTTCCAGGTTTATATATTGAGACTGTTTGAATGTTCCAGTTGTTGTAGGGAAATCACCAGTAATAGGTGTCCATGTTGCCGTTTCTGGATTACTTTTACCATCATAATTTACAGAAACCATCAGTTTAAGTTGTGTTCCTGAGAAAAATTTACGGGAGTAAAAAGACAATAATGGGAATTTATCAAAAGTATCTAAACGTAATTTTGGAGAAATCAACCAATCTTTACTGGCTCCACTTTCTGTAAATCCGTTTATTTGT
>DASVUU010000748.1:0-4533 GCA_036386935.1 Cytophagaceae bacterium
GACCGGCAATCTCCAAGGGCTTTGAAGACTTAGTTCCTGCGTTTGGTTTTCCTCCCTCCGATATCCTCCAAACTACCGGTCTTGATGCGAATAATCCTTTAGGGCCTGCCATTGCTACAGGGAGAATTCCAGCATCAGATAATGCGAGCGTATTAAATTATTTAGAGAAAGTAAAAGAGCATGAAATGCTTCCAATCGAAAAGTGGAGGAAAAATATCATTCATATAAGCGGCGGAAATACCGAACAAGAAGGAAAGTCCTTGAAAACTAAGATGGACAGCTGGAAAGAAATGGCCGAGGGCATTTATTTTGGTGGACATGTAAAGCACTTTGCGAAATTAAGCAATACACTGAAGCCTATTGATGATGTCTTTAAGCAGGAGATCGCACAAGAAGTAAATAAAGGAGCTTCTTATCTTACCTATTTTGGTCACTCTACGGCAGCTGCAACGGAAGTTGATTTTGGTAAGCCTACTGAAGTAACAAATGGTTATGCCAATACGGGAAAGTATCCCTTTATGTATATGAACGGTTGTCACATTTCTAACAGCTTTGGGATTAATTCTTTTTCCCAGGATTGGCTACTGTCACCAGGAAAAGGGGCAATTGCCTATTTAGGACACGTCAATTTTGGGTTTACTGAGGAATTTAATGTGTATGGCCAGGCCTTTTATAGACGGAACTTCCAAGATCCCGTGTTCCAGAATAAATCTATTGGAGCGACACAGATACAAGTTATAAAAGACTATTTTGAAGTGTCTGGAATATTTGCTGTCACGCAGGCCCATGCTGCTCAGATGATGTTGCAGGGTGATCCCTCCTTAAAAATCTTCAAACCTCAGCTTCCTGATTACAAATTTGAGAGTGCTTATATCCGATCCTTCACAGGTCGGCCAGTGACTGCTACCTCTGACTCCTTCCAAGTCGCAATTGCAGTTTCTAACTTAGGCCTGGTCAAAAAAGACTCTTTTTCTATTGCAATAATCAGAACGGTGGTGGAGCAAAATAAAACCTTTACTCAGCATCCCCAGGTCTTTCCTGCCGTGTATTTTGAGGATACATTATACTTTACGATGAGGTCAACGGATAAAAACACTTTTGGAATCAATACTTTTGAAATAAGGCTTGACCCGAAAGATTCCATCGCTGAATTGTCAGAGTTAAACAATACCGGGACTATACAACTATTTATGCCCGCAAGTGCCGTTAATCCTCTTTTTCCAAAAGAGTTCAGCATTGTTTCCTCGTCGCAAGTAGAACTTGTCGCCCAATCCACAGATCTTATGTCAGACTCGCGGCAATATATTTTTGAGATAGATACTACGTACTTATTCAATAGTCCATTTAAAAAATTAGTTGAGCAAACGTCGCCTGCGCTCGTGAAATCTGGCAAGCTCTCCTTACTAACCGGTTTGGCAAATGATAGCATGGTGTACTTTTGGCGTGTACGATATAAAGACGTGGCGGGCGAGGAGATAATATGGGGAGAAAGCTCGTTTATTGTCATCAATGGAAGCAAACCAGGGTGGTCTCAAGCGAAATTCTCCCAATTTTTGAAGAATAACATTGACAAGGGTTTTATTGATGTAAATAAAGAACGCATTCAATTTAAGTCAACTACCAATACCATATTCGTTCAGGTAATGGGGGAAAAATTAGCAACCCCTTCTAATCCTAAGAATTTCAACTTTAAGTTTAATAATTCAAGCTTAATAGAAAACGGCGATGGGAAATGTGGGCAGTGGGGAATCGGCGCAGTTTGCATCAACAATATAACAGGGGACTTTTATTTACCTGCCGGTACGAAAACCTATTGTCAATACGGATATAAAGATGTAAGACCTTTGGCTTTTTTTCCTTTTAATTCTTCTGATACTAGCATTGGTACTCAATTAATAAATTATATCAAAGGTGTGCCGACCGATTATTATGTGTTATTATTCAATATAGGGAACGCCAACTTTCATAAGTGGTCTCCACTTTTAAAATCAACGATAAAAAGCTCCTTCAAAGCCACGTTGGCTGATAGCTTAAAACAAGGAAGCGGCTATATCTTATGGGCCCAGAAAAATACCAAAATTGGTCCTATCGCGGAGAAAGTTGCGTTGCCTTTGGGGTCCGTCTCTGTGAATACTACTTTTAACATTGCTGAGCCCTTCACCCAAATGAAGTCAACGCTTATAGGGCCTTCGAATGAGTGGGGGACTATATACAGAAAGTACAAGGAGGTACAGTCGTCTGACAAGTTTGTCTTTCAATTGTTAGGTGTCAATTATGCTGGTAAGGAAACCTTTTTGAAGACAATCAGCAAGGATACTTTTTCAATCTCGGACATATCTGCAAAGGACTATCCTTATTTGCGACTTGTTGCTTCAATATCTGACACGGCTAATAGAACAGCAATTAACCTTTATGAATGGCAGGTAATATATAACGGCATACCTGAAGGGACATTAAACTTAGGCATCGCCGGTAAAGAACTCTACAAGGGAATTTCCAAAAACGAAGGAGACAATATTGATTTGGCCTTTGCATTCGAGAATATTTCTCAGTTTCCCTTTGTTGATACCTTGAAGGCCAGGGTTAGGATCACAGACAGTAAGAATCAAAACAAGGATACCTTGGTTACCTTAAGAAAGCTAGCCCCTGGTGAGGTGGTAAACTTCACCTATAAAGGGAATACAAAAGGCTTTGATTCCAAAAATACCATTCAACTGTTTGTCAATCCCTATTTGCAGGCTGAAGAATATTATAACAACAACATCATAGAAATACCGGTGACCGTTAACCTTGATAAAACGAGTCCCATCGTGGATGTTGCGATAGACGGGGTTCATATTTTAAATGGAGACATCGTCTCTCCAAGCCCTCTAATAAATATTCGGATGAATGATGAAAACAGATATCTGACGTATGAGGGAATAAAAGATACTTCACTAGTAAAGATATACTTAGCCGGTCCATGTAGTTATTGTAGCTCGACTATTCCTTTAAAATTGTATGGAAATGCAGATGTTCGATATATTGGAAAGGGTGAAGGAAGTGGGAATAATTTAGTCATTGACTACAATCCTCAAAAGCTTCCTGACGGCAAGTATACCCTTACTGTCAGTGGAAAGGATCTGTCAGGCAACAACACCCAAAAGCCTTATCAAATCACCTTCGAAGTGATTAATAAATCATCCATTACTTATTTTTATCCTTACCCTAATCCATTCTCCACGAGTACGAGATTTGTTTTTACCCTTACAGGCAGCGAAATTCCAGAGGATCTAAAAATACAGATAATGACAGTCACAGGAAAGGTCGTGAGAGAGATCACCAAATCTGAGTTAGGACCTTTAAGAATAGGAAATAATATCAGTCAGTATGCTTGGGATGGATTCGATGAATATGGAGACAAGCTTGCTAACGGGGTATATTTGTATCGTGTGATAATAAAGAACCCAGGTGATAATTTCCAACGCCGGGAAACGAGTGCGGACAAAGCATTCAAGAAAGAATTTGGTAAGTTGTATATACTGAGATAAGGCGACTGTTATAACATGGTCTTAACTTATGGAATGAGAAAATGATGAGTTAATAATCTTGATTTCAAATTGTTCCAAAAGTCAAGTATCGCAAAAGGCATTCACAAATAAAAGAATATTATTTAGAATGTTCCCCTGCCTCTGTCATGTAGAGTTTCAGACTTAGAAAAAGTGCTTGATGTGAAATGACAAGCACTTGTCATTGGCAGCGTACGGGAGATCTATATTGCCATCATTGTAATCCCTCTGGATTGTGAAGTCATGAAAAATTGAAAACTAAACCTTTACATCTTCAGAAAACACAAACATGGAAGCACCATTCTTCAGGCAATTAATTGATTGTTTAACCCAATTTTATTTTATCGCCTCAAGCAATTCTTTGCTCATAGGGCTCACCGAAGAAGGATAAAACTTCACAAGCTCGCCTTTCTCATTGATCAAATATTTAGAGAAATTCCATTTCGGCTCTTGATCATTCCATCCATTTTTGGACTTGTCCGACAACCATTGGTACAAAGGATGCTTGTCACTGCCTTTTACAGTGGCCTTTTCAAGCATCTGAAAAGTTACACCAAAATTCTTTTGACAAAAATTTTGGATTTGTGTAGCGTCACCAGGCTCTTGTCCGCCAAAGTCATTGGATGGAACACCTATAACCGTCACCTTACTTCCATACTGTTCATGTAGCTTCTGCAATTCTGCATATTGAGGTGTGAAGCCACACTCGGAAGCAGTATTTACGATCAATACCTTTTTTCCTTTGAATTTGGAGAAATCAACCACTGTGCCGTCCAACCCATTTACCTTAAACTCATAAAATGAGGGCTTACCAGCTGTTTCGAGCGCTTCCGGTCTATTTTTTGCTTGGTTCATTCCAAAACAAGAAGTTAGAAACATAATTATGGAATAAGGAATCTTCATAAGGTGATTTTTTACTTTGGAATTCACAGTAGATAAGTTTTACATTCTTTCAGGTACATCAATGCCTAGAAGCGCCATATTC
>DASVUU010000749.1:0-10183 GCA_036386935.1 Cytophagaceae bacterium
TCTGTTACCGTAACTGCCGGACCTAATGTATTGCAAGAGAACCTAGACTATACCATCGACTATACTCAAGGGAAACTGCGAATAATTAACGAGGGGATTCTTGCCTCAGGCCAAGAAATCAAAGTAAAGTATGAAAAGCAAGATCTTTTCAATTTTAGAAGAAAGACCTTTGTAGGTAGCCGTTTTGACTATAGAGTCAATAAAGACATCAATATTGGAGCAACAGCACTACATCAAAATGAGGCACCGCAGCTTACCCGTGTAAACGTGGGTGATGAACCATCCAGCAACTCGATCATAGGAGTAGATTTGAGCGTTAAAAAGGACTCTAGACTTCTTACAAAAGCAGTTGACTTGCTTCCACTGATTCAAACAAAGGCTCCCTCCTCTGTGACTTTTAGCGGTGAATTTGCCCAATTGATCCCCGGCCACTCTAAAGTTGTAGACAAGGGAGAAGGAGGAACGGCATTTATTGACGACTTTGAAGGGTCTGAAACGCCTATAGATCTTACAAGACAGCCGTTTAGATATAAACTGGGTGCAACTCCTCTTATCAAACTTGATGGTGTGCCTACAAACCTTGGCGATTATGACAGCCCCGGCTTAAATTATACCAGCCACAGGGCTAAGATCGCGTGGTATACGATTGATCAATTGTTTTACCGTGACGGCGGGCAGAGACCTAAAAGTCTAGTAGACGAAGACATCAACAACCACTTTGTAAGAGCAGTGAGACAGCAGGAGGTATTTCCTGGAAGATCCCCATACACACTGACCCTGCCTGAACAAACGCTTGACGTGGCATTTTTCCCGAAAGAACGCGGACAATATAATTACAACCCTGCTTACAAGGGAAATAATTTCGGCGACCCAAAAAGCAGCTGGGGAGGTATTACACGAGACCTTAGAAACGACATTGACTTTGAAAATGCCAACATCCAGTACCTTGAATTTTGGATGATGGATCCTTATTCGCTTACCGATGTTACAGGGAAGGGATACAATAAACTGCCACTAAATAGCCAGGGCTCTGGCATTCCTAACCCTGATGTTCCAAGGACCGGTGGAAAGTTATATTTTAACCTAGGTGATATTTCTGAGGATATCATGAAAGACAATGTGCATTCCTTTGAAAACGGACTACCTGCAAGGGGTGGGATTGAAAATACAAGACCTACCACCTACGGTAGAATGAGCAAGCTGCAATATCTTACCAATGCCTTCGAGACTTCCACAGACGCAAGGCCAAATCAAGATGTGGGGTTAGATGGCTTGGGAAATGCAGACGAAAAGAACTTTCCCAATTTTGCCCCGATGTCCGATCTTGAGGATCCATCTGGAGATGATTTTAGATATTACCTAAGAGGTGCAAACGATGACGTGGAAAATTTTTCAATCCTTCAGCGATACAAAGATTTCAATGGAATGGAAGGAAATAGCCCTATCTCTGGGAACAATTCTTTTACTCCGCAAAACTATTCTACCCCTGATAATGAAGATTTAAATCAGGACAATACAATCAATGCTTTCGACAATTACTACCAATACGAAGTGAACATATCGCCTTCTGAATTTGAAGTAGGAAAGAATTTTATCATTTCTCGTCAGCAATATACTGATGACAATACCAAGGATGTTACCACCTGGTATCAATTTAGAATACCTATCAGACAACCTACGGATTCTGTCGGAGAAGTAAGCGGATTCAATAGCTTGCGATTTTTTAGGATGTATCTGACTGGCTTTGAGGACCCCATCTTATTAAGGTTTGTACAACTGCAAATGGTAGCCAATCAGTGGAGGCCGTATAAAGGTCCTCTAGATGTAGGCGCTGCAGGTCCACGAACCGAAATTTCCCCAACAGCCTTGACAGTGTCCTCTATCAATGCCGAAGCAAACGGCCAAGGAAATGAAGTATCGCCTCCGTATACTGTTCCCCCTAATTTTTCACGTGATCAAGACATCACTTCTCAAAACAACCGTCAGTTAAACGAACACAGTTTACGGCTTTGTGCGGAAAACTTTAAGTCAGGAGAAGCGCGTGCCGTGGTTAAGAATGTCGGACTTGACTTGTTAAATTATAAAAGGTTGAAAATGTTTATCCATGCGGAGTCACAAAATCCTGCACTGACTGACGCAAATCAATTAATGGCTTTCGTAAGAATTGGGACTGATTTTGAAAGGAACTATTATGAGATTGACGTACCCCTTCATTATTCTGGACCTACCCGAGATATTAAAGGATTGACACCTGAGGAGGTATGGCGGGCAGAGAATGAAATTAATATAAACCTTTCTGCGCTAACTGAAATTAAGGCTAAAAGAACAGCGTCCAACAACCTTGGCCAGGTCATTGATCAAGTTGATGGAAGAAGAGTGGTAATCATGGGAAATCCCGACTTAAGTGCTACCCAGGGAGTTATGATAGGCTTAAGGAATACCGCTGGAAGCGAAGATACCAGGGAATACTCCGCCTGTATTTGGGTAAATGAGCTTAGGGTAACAGAGTTTATAGAGCAGTCTGGTTTTGCAGCAACTGCTAGCATGAACGTGAAGCTGGCTGACCTTGCGAATATCACTGCAACAGGGCGATATATGGGTGTGGGATTTGGTTCCTTAGATCAACGGGTCTCTCAAAGGTCTCGAGTTGCTACAGGAGAATACGGAGTACAAGCTAATATTGCTTTGGACAAATTTGTACCTGACGCGTTAGGTTTAAAACTTCCTTTTTACACTTCTTACAATAGGAAAACGATCGCTCCAAAATATGATCCCTTGGACCCTGATGTGTTGCTTACAAGTTCCTTAGGGTACAGAACAGGAGACGCAAGGGCCGCCTATAGAAAATTGGTGCTCGATGAAGAAACGCGTCGAAGTTATAATTTCACCAACATCCAAAAGATAAAAACAAAGCCTAATGCGAAGCCTCATTTCTATGATGTAGAAAATCTAAACTTCAGTGTAGGCTACAGTGAAACAAGGCGGACGAACATCAATATTGCGAACTTTACCAATAAACTCTACAATGCCGGGGTAGGCTATAGCTACTCAAATACCGGCAAATCCATCGAGCCTTTCAAGAAAATGGAGAGCCTTAAATCACCTTATTTAAAACTTGTCAAGGAGCTTAATTTTACGCTTCTTCCATCAAGCATCACCTTTAGAAGTGACTTGTTGAGAAGGATCACCACGACTCAGTTTTATGAGGGGCGCCCGACTGATGGTAGAAAACAAGATCCTTACTATGAGAAATCCTTCTTTTTCAATAGAAATTATGGCTTAGTCTGGGCACTTACAAAAAGCATCACTGTCAATTATAGTGCGGTAACTAATGCCATCATCGATGAGCCAGATGGTAATCCTGATACTGTAGGCTACAATCGCGAGCTTTGGGGAAAAGTGAAGCAGCTTGGAAGGACCAAAAACTACACTCAAAGTGTGACGGGAACCTATCGCTTACCATTTGATAAGTTGCCAATTACTGATTGGCTAAGTGCCGACGTAAGCTACGGTGCCACTTACAATTGGGTCGCAGGTTCAAGAGATCAGCAAGTACGATTTGGTAATAGCATTCAAAATACCCGTGATCTTGGACTGAACGGAAGAATAGGCTTGGACAAACTTTACAACAAGGTAAAATTCCTGAAGGAAATAAATACCCAACAACCTAAACCAAAAAAGACACCTGTGCCAATAAAGGTAGATCCAGCTAAAAAAGACACTACTAAAAAGGAAGAGCCTAAACGGGAGTTACGTGCTTTGAAAGCAATTCTACGCGGCGCCATGAGCATAAAAAGTCTAAACTTTTCCTACAAGCTCACTGAAGGAATGCGCGTGGGTGGATATTTAGGAACAGCTAATATTGTAGGTTTGGATAGAAATGAAGACCCAGGTTTACTATTGCCGTTTACTTTAGGCTGGCAAGACCCTGACATTAGATACCGTCTAGCGAACGAAGGTCTTATTTCTAGAGATCGAAAATTGCAGGACAGGTTTGCGACAACCCGATCTCAAAATTTTAATGCCCAAACCTCTTTGGAGCCTGTGAAAGATTTCAGCATTCGACTCACCGCCGTTCAAACTAGGAATACTTCCTACTCCGAATTCTTCAAAATGGATACGCTTGGTCAGAACTTCATTTCTTTTGGACCCGATCGTACAGGCACATTTTCAACATCTTATGTACCTATTGCCTCCTCATTTTGGGGGAAAGCTCCGGGCGCAGGGGATGATAATTCTTCCCGTGCGTTTCAACAATTTGAACAAAATCGAGCTGCCATTCATAGAAGAATTGGCAATAGCAAAATAGGTATTAATTCCCAAGAAGTCTTGATCCCTGCATTTTTGTCTGCTTACTCGGACCAAAATCCCGAAAAGATTTCTTTGAACCCGACCCCTAGAATACCACTGCCAAATTGGAATATTAGTTTCACGGGGCTTACTAAAATAGAAAAGTTAAAAAAACTGTTTCCTACAATCAGCTTAAATCATGGATACAACTCCACTTATGCCATTGCGGGATACAACTCTTCAATTTACTATGCCACGGATCTTTTAAGGAATGGGCCGAGGAACGATATTGATAATACGCTCCCACCGGACAAGCCCGACACTGGCCAATTTTACAGGCCTGTTTTTGTCATCGACCAAGTAAGCTTGAAAGAGGCATTCAGCCCCCTTATTGGGATTACCGTGAAGACAAAAAATAAAGCGAGCTACACCATCAATTATATCAGGGAAAGAACAATGCTCCTTTCAATGACCAATGCTCAAATGCAAGAGTCTCAAAGCAAAGGAATTACGCTTGGGTTGGGATTGAATAAAACAGGTTTTAAAATACCATTCAGGTGGCAAGGAAGAAAAATACCACCACTGAAAAATGAACTTCAATTTAAGAACGACATCACCATACGGGATACCAAAACTATTCAGCGAAATATTGGAGGGGTGAATACCGTGACGGCGGGAACAATAAATTTCCAATTAAGGACCTCCATCAGTTATATGATCAGTCAAAGACTGAACCTCACTTTCTATTTTGATAGGCAAATAAATACTCCAAGAATTTCAAGTTCATTCAGACGAGCGGCTACTGCTTTTGGTTTACAGTTGAGATTTACATTGTCATAGCCAATTCCCATTTAATTTTAATTGTGAATGCTGAGAAATCTCAGCATTTTTTTTGGCAAAAAATCTTAGAGTCGTAGAAGTTTGATTTAATTTCAACAACACTAATTGCCTATTTGTCTTTATTTAGGAAATACTTTATAAATTTACCTCATTAACTTACTTAAATATTATTACTATGACTTTCCCGAACGAACTGAAATATACAAAGGAACATGAATGGATACGTACTGAAGGCGATGTAGCCTATGTAGGAATTACAGAATTTGCTCAAAAAGAATTGGGCGACATCGTATTTTTAGACATCAATACTGTTGGAGAAGAAGTTTCAGCAGATGCAATATTTGGGTCTATAGAAGCAGTTAAGACTGTTTCTGATCTTTTCATGCCTGTGACTTCGGAAGTTTTGGAATTTAATAAAGAACTGGAATCCAATCCTGAATATGTAAATAGCGACCCTTATGGAAAAGGTTGGATTGTAAAAATAAAGTTGTTGAATGCCGAGCAGGTGGGATCGCTTTTGACTGCCGACAGTTATAAAGAACTTGTTGGAGTAAACTAATTCATCATTGCTCAGGTCCCTCCTACCCTCGATTTTATGGGCCTTGATGATTTTGGCATTGACACTTATGCCAGGGAAGTATTTGCCAGAAACTTCCCTGGCTGATTTTTTTAAGATTGATAAACTAGTCCACATTTCGATCTTTCTCGGCTTAGTTTACCTATTGATCAAAGGGCTAAAAAGGAAACCATCATCAGGCTGGGCAACTAGATATGCGATCATTTTTTCTCTTTTGCTAGGAACACTATACGGTGCTTTAATAGAGGTCATCCAGCAATTCATCCCTGACCGTTCATTCGAATACTTAGACATGCTCGCCAATACCTTGGGCTGCATAGCCGGTGCCTTCATCTTTTCTTTACAAAACAAAAACCGAAAGAGCTCTTTGTCATGAAACTAAAAACCCTTTTCATCTTGCTTACTTGCACGTGCTTCAACATTAAAGCCCAAGATTTGAGCAATGTGCGAGCAAATATTGACACATTGTGTGGTAAAGACTTTTTCGGAAGGGGAGCTACTTATAACGGGGTGAACAAGGCTGCAGATTTCCTAACGTTAAAATTTAAACGTTTAGGCTTAAAGTCTTTCAACGACTCTTATTCTCAAAATTTTGCCTACAACATCAATACTTTTCCCGGCGATATGCAATTTCAATGGGGCAAAAAGAAATTCGCTCCGGGTATAGACTTTATAGTAGACGCATCGTGCCCGCAAAGCACCGGGGTTCTGAAGCCCCTTTTTATTGATACGCTCCTGTTTTTTGATGCCGCGTTTCAAAAGAGATTTCTTAAAAAAAGCTTGCTTCCCTATGCAATTGTATATCCGGCAGCCTGGGCTAAAAAAGTAAATGAGCTGCCAAAAGAATTGCAAGAAAAGCTAACTGAGGCTGGCAGCAAGGTCATCATTCAGGAGAAGAAATTAACTTCGACACTCTCCCCTACTCAGCACAACCGTTCAGGGTTCGAATTGCTCAGACATTCCTCTTACACTTTCACGGGTAAGATAAGGTTTAGAGTAGATGCTACGTTAGAGCAAAACTTTGAAGCTAAAAATATAATTGGGTACATAGAAGGCAAAAACAAACCAGACTCTTTTGTGGTAATTTCCGCACATTATGACCATTTGGGAGGAATGGGAAAATCGACCTATTTCCCTGGGGCTAACGACAACGCCAGTGGTTGCGCGATGCTTTTGGAATTGGCATCTTTCTATTCACGCCCAGAAAACCAACCGTCCATAAGCATTGTGTTTATGCTATTTGCAGGGGAAGAGGCGGGACTTTTAGGTTCTAGGCACTATACGGAAAATCCCCTATTTCCTCTAACTAAAATAAAATTTCTAGTCAACCTCGATTTACTGGGTACCGGAGAGGAAGGTATGATGGTTGTAAATGGTGCCATCTACGAAAAAGAATTCAATCACCTTTTAAAGATTAACGAAGAAAAGAAATATCTGCCGGCAATAAAAAAACGAGGCGCAGCCGCCAATTCGGATCATTACTTCTTTTACAAAAGTGGCGTGCCCAGCTTTTTCTTTTATACGATGGGGGGAATTTCTGCCTACCATGACGTGCTGGACAAACCCGAAACTCTGCCTTTGACAAAGTTTCGGGAAGTGTTTGGATTAATTATTGATTTTGTGAATGGAAATTAACTCTCTCATTCACCGTCATCTAGAGGGCTAGCGAAAACTGTTTCCGCCTCTCGACAGTTCTCTTCCAAACTTACAACTATGAGACCTGACGAAAAAGATATAGAAATAACAGATGAATCTGGTGCAGCCTCTGGGGCTGGTGTTTCAGAAAGCGAAAATGAAAATCCTACAGCCAACGAGGAACATAGAGGGTCAACAGGAACCCTCCCTCATGAGGCCGAGTTTGATCGAATACCGGTAGGTAATACCGGAAGCAATGTACGTCGCGACCGTAATCTAGAAAAGTCGGGACCCGAAGAAGCTTAGATAAATATAAAAGCCCTTTTTCAAGGGCTTTGTATTTAAAACGTCAGAGTATGTATTTCCTGGTCAGGCTGAAAACATTGTACCGTCCCGTTAGCTTGAACTTTGTAGGTATCGCTTTGTGGCAAATAAATTACCGCCTTACCTAACTGATCCGCTTTAACCTTGGTGCCAACTGCATTTGCTTCGAAATCGCAATTGCCGCTCGTATTAGAAAAATAGGTGATAGTAGTATTTGGGGCCCCAGTCTCAATAAATGTTGGAATCTTGGCGCCATAAATTGTGAGCGTGTCCATACTAGTATTATAGGTAAAGCATTTGTACGATTCGTGTAGAAAACCTTCGACATAAAGTTGCAGATATCCTGGCGAGACTTTTAGATTTGTTATACCCATTGCATTAGAGTTTGCTTTTTCGGGCGCATCAAAATCGTATTCGCAATCACGTGCCTCGTAAACAATTGTCGACTTAACTGGCCGCCCGAAGCCATCGATGGTTTTTACAACAAGACCTTT
This sequence comes from Cytophagaceae bacterium, assembly GCA_036386935.1. Taxonomy (GTDB): domain Bacteria; phylum Bacteroidota; class Bacteroidia; order Cytophagales; family Cytophagaceae; genus DASVUU01. The sequence goes on from DASVUU010000749.1 coordinate 8,161, forward strand.
TGGGGTTTTAGTTGCGGGTTGTACTTCATCAATTTCTTGAGAACAAAAATTAACTAAAGGAACAAGTGCTAGTAACGATAAGGAGTAAATCTTTTTCATAAAAAAGTTAGAGTTAAATAAAAAATATGGGCGAAATAACAATTTAGGAGATTAAAAACAAAATAAATTGTTCCTGAATATTAAATAAGCAAGGGGAACATTGGGAATTTGGCTAAGAACAGACTGCATTAATGATTCCAAAAACCAAATTTGACAGAAGTCTAAATTAGTCCTAACAATAGAGAGATCTACATTCCGACTGTTATATCATTATTGTGTTTAGGTAATAATTTGGACTGTATATTCTTGCACAGGTTTTTCGCCCATCTCAGTGGAGTGGTATAACGAATGATTTTGTCATCGCTCATAAAACTTATCACCCTTCCATTTAGAAGGGTTACTGATAATATAATTTGAAATATTTTCGTAGGCATGATCATCGCGGATGATATGTTCGTAATAATTTCTTTGCCAAAGTTTCCCGTCGAAAGGTTTCCAGCCGAGGTTTTTGACACCGCGGATATATTCATTTGTAGTCATCGTTTTGAACCGTTGTACCACCCCCGATAGGGGCGATCCTCTGTGTTCGCCCAAAATATCCGGAGGTTTGTGTGAGCCCAAAATATCGATGCGTTTATTTTCACCCAAAGAGTTGTTATGCGTATTAGTAGCGTCAAGTTGTGATTGGTTTAGTTGTATAGAATCTTGATTTGGGGAGTTCGGATCCAAATTCATTTTATCCGATGATAATAGGGGAGGCAATTCAGAAGTTGCAAAAGCCTGCTTCTCTGAAGAAGAAAAAGCCTCCTTCTCAGTAGATGGGAAGACACGTAGGTCTTCCAGAACTATGCCGGTGTTTTCAATGATGCAGTGAAAATGGTTGGGCATTATGATTTGCTCATGGCATCGAATGTCAGGAAATTTATTTTCCAATTCGTAATACCACCGTTCGATCATTTTCCCCGCATCATTCAGGTGTAGTTCCTTATGGTCAATATGTCCCAAAAGGCATCTCATATTTTTGATGCATATGGTAACGAAGTATAATCCCGCTTTAGAATAATCATACCCTTTCAATCTAATAGATCTTCTATGATGTATTCTTGGATCATAAACCATAAAAAAAATTAGATTGGGTTTAGTTTACAATGCTACAAAAATCCACTAAATAATTTTGCATTAGGGATAGAGCCATTGCTTGAGCTCTTTTTCTTTGCTAAAAAAAATCTATTACAACAAAAACTATTCAAAGAAAAAAGCGAGTGGCGATAGCCCGGACCGCAGGGAATGCCCCAGAATTACAAATAAACGTTAGCTAATATTAAAATGATTGGCCAATAGATATTCCTGCCCAGGGAATTAATTTACGGGTATAGCTTATCGCGATAGAGTTGGTTGATGCTTCGAATTCTTTGGTGAGCAATGGTACAAATGCGACTTTTAGTAACAGCCCTTTTGTACCTTGGAAAAGGTAGCCGATGCGGGCAAAATATGTCACGTAAAATTCTTCTTTGACGCCACCTCCATAGTAAAAATTAAAATAGATCTGTTTGTCCCAAGTTGGAGCAATACCAATTCCCATATTAATAGAATGTTTTGAAAAAGTGTTGGAAACCGAAAACTCAATAGGCACTACGGGGATTGTATAGGTGCCTCCAACTCCATTGATTTCTAAACCTCTTCTAAATGCTCCGTATCCTATTCTTAATGACGTTTTACTATTGCGGTCTTTTCTAGACAGTGCTCGTTCGTAATTGATGGAGGCCATTCTTGCAGCGCCCCCTAACTCTACAAAAAAGGAATTTTGAAAACTCTTAGTAGTTTTATCTAGCGTGTCTAAAGTTTGAGCATTAAGGGAAAAAGCGAGACTCGATATGAAAACAACTAGGATTGAACGGTTCACGGAATTTTCTTATAAAAAATAGTTAAACAGATTTGGGTCCTTATTTAAAACTGTGTAGTTGATCTTCTTTTTATTCATGCG
>DASVUU010000750.1:0-2739 GCA_036386935.1 Cytophagaceae bacterium
CTCTCAAATACAACCAATCCTTGCCTCATCATATAATTACGCAATCTGGGATGACCATGACTTTGGTCCTAACGATGCAGCAGGGAATCACCCGACCAAAAAGCTAAGCAGAGAATTATTTAAACTATACTGGGCAAATCCTACGACCGGAATAAACGAAAGTGGCGTAAATACCTTGTTTAAATGGAGTGATGTACAATTCTTTTTGATGGATGATAGATACTGGAGAGCACCCAGTGTTCATCTGTTCGGCGAAAAGCCCTTCCTAGGAAAATCGCAGTTTAAATGGCTGATAGATTCCTTGAAGTCTAGTACTGCCAACTTCAAAATTATAGCAGTCGGAACCCAAGTCTTAAACTCTGTATTATATAAGGAAAACTACTCCAATTATGCACGAGAAAGAAACAAGCTACTTCGGATAATAAGTAAAAATAACATTGAGGGAGTAGTATTTGTAAGTGGCGACCGGCATCATACAGAGCTTATAAAGAAAGATTTTGGAACTCCTTATACTCTCTACGACCTAACCGTTTCTCCTCTTACATCGGGGGTTCATAAGTTTGTGGAACATAATGAGTTGAGGGTTGCTAACTCACTGGTGTTGGAGAAAAACTTTGGAATGCTAGAATTTTCGGGTCCCCCAGAAAGTCGAGTTATGACCATTAGAATTTATAATAATAAGGGCATCGAATTGTGGCATAAAGAGATATATGCAAAAGACCTCAAAAAATCTCAATAGGTCAACAAACTTAAAATGCGTGAAGAGTCAATCTTTTTTCTTCCCTCTAAGGCGCTCAATTCTAAAAGAAAGGCAAAACCAGCAACCTTAGCTCCGACACCCTCGATAAGCTGGCTAGCTGCACTAGCTGTGCCGCCTGTGGCAAGAACGTCGTCATGAATGAGAATATTATCGCCTTCGTGAATAGCATCAGCATGCATCTCAAGGCATGCAGTGCCATACTCCAGATTATAGTTACATGTGACAACGGTGCCGGGGAGTTTCCCCTTCTTTCTCATGGGAATAAAAGGAACATTTAACATTTGTGAAATCAACATCCCAAACCAGAACCCACGACTTTCGAGGCATGCAACTCCATCAATCTTTATATCTTTAAAGTATTTTACCATTGCCTCCGACATTTCTTTGCAAAGCGAAACGTCTTTCAGGATAGGTGTAATGTCTTTAAATATGACCCCTTTCCTGGGGAAATCGGGAATTTCCCGTATTAAAGAGCCCATTCTTTCTGAAATCATATTATTGAGATAGTATATTTAAAAGATCCTTTTCTAAAGTTGTCGTGGGCCTTTCTACAATTCTGCCTTTTTCCATCCCATTCTTATATACGATAAATGTCGGGATACTTTTTACTCGAAGCTTTTTTTCTGGTCTACCCGGGCTTGACTTATTAGTATCAACAAATATTAAATCAAGTTTTTTTTCATCAAAGCGCGACAGCTTGGCGATCTTAATAAATTTTGGAAGCTCTCTTCTTGTATCCCCACACCATGTACCTGCAACCACGGTGATTTTTACCTCCTGATTGATCAACTTAGATAAACCAGAAAGAACAGCGGTATCAGGAAGGTAAGCGTTGTACGCTTTTTCAAACCAGGGGTACTTTTCTTTGTCCTCCAATATACCTGCCTCATGGCTGCCTATAAGATCACCATCATGCTGAGAGTAAAGATTCATGGTATTCACGATAGTAAGTAATAGAACTAGTAGAAAATTTAGCTTTGTCATTAGGTTAATAAGGCAACGATGAATCAATTATTACTAAAAGAAAAAACCTGAATAGTCAGACACCGCAGAGGTCATACCCTCATCAAATCTGCTTGCCAATTTTTGACTGCTTTTTTAATTTCGACGGGAGCGAGGTTTTCTTGAACGGTTCTCCGTAATAAATCCAGCAATTCTTGATCAGACGCGAAACGCAACGCGGCAATCTGTCCAAAAGTAAGCTTGTCTTCATATTCTTCAAAACGTTTGTTGGTGAGAACAAAATATCTAAACCTCATTTCTAGTCTTATTAACCTATTTTGGTTAGACAATGCGTAATGTTGCCTCAGCATAAACGATAACCATCCCACCAATAAAGTTACCGAAAATAAACTCAACCAAATTGACCTGTTCCCGATATCATTCACCCCAGAATAAAGGCAAAAGGCAGCTACTAGAATTGTGATTGGGTAAAATACAAAATGGTGGGGTGGATAAAACTTTCGATGATTTTGTAAATTCTGCATTATAAGATAAGTGAAAATACCTTTCTTTGTTTAAACTACTACCCTGCCAATGGACGAGGACGATCTTAGCAAATGTGAGCCACAAGCATGTTTCAAGCGAAAAGATTAATCAAACTATTTAAAATTAGATTATTTCCAATTGAAGGTCTAATTTCGGGAGATTCATATTTCATTTCACTAATTTCCAACCCATGTACAGGCCCGCGTTTGACGATATTTTTATGGAGCTCGCCGTGAATCTTTCCAAGAGGTCTCATTGTGTCAAAAGACACGTCGGTGCAGTACTTACTAAAGACACACGAATAATTTCAATTGGCTATAATGGTCCACCAGCGGGCACGCACAATTGCGATGAAGACTGGCCAGAACATGGTTGCCCTAGAGATTCGAAAGGCAGTTGTTCATTGGCGATCCACGCTGAGCAAAATGCAATATTATATGCGGTGAAAAATGGTTCTTCCATTGAAAATTCCACACTATACGTTACGCTCT
>DASVUU010000751.1:0-2594 GCA_036386935.1 Cytophagaceae bacterium
AGATTTGAGGAGGATCCATCGCCGAAGTTCCATAAATATTCTACGGTAGCATTAGCGGGTGTTTTAGATTTGTCGATAAAATTTATTGTCGCAGGGACTTTGCAAAACTTAATAGCTGAATCTCCCTCTTGACTCGAAAAATTAGCCAATACTTTATCGCCAATCTCCACAAAGTCGTTTTTTGTGACAGAATTTGTGCATCCATTGCCATCTACAGCTATCAATGAGACAGTGTATTTACCAGATGTTTTATAAAGGTGGGCAGGATTTTTTAGGTTAGCACCTTCTCCATCCCCAAAGTCCCATGTCCATTTATTTATTGGTGCGTTACCATTTGTCGATAAGTCCTGAAAGCTTGTATTAAATGGAACACACCCTTTTACATCGCCAGAAATCTTGAAGTCGGGAGATGGCTTACGGAAAACTGTAATGTAATCTGTCTTTATTTCTGTACTAGTCCCCTGCGAATTTGTAACCTTTAGTTTGACCGTATAGACGCCAGGCGCAGTATATATTGCACCAACGCTTGCTTTATCTTTTCCAGTAGAGCTGTTTCCATTGCCAAAGTCCCAACTATATAGTAAGTCACTTCCAGTAGATATATTTCCATCAAATGCAATAAGTAAAGGGCTGCATCCTGATACCTTGTCTGACTTAAATGCTGCGGTTTGACTGTAGAGGAAGCCACTACTGACCAGAATGCAGATTTGAATGGCGATCGTTTTTTTAAAATACTTATGAATTAGCTGGGTCAATTGTGTCTATTTTGATGCTGGCTGGTTTTTTAGAAGAGTATGGTGTCTAGACTGCTCCTAACAGGGTAACATGTTAAAAAATTCCCATAAGTGGATTATTCTAATAAATAATGTGGTTATTCGTTAAAATTTTAATATTAGGAGCAGATTTGATACAAGGTCAATCGGAACGATCTCTTTTTAGGTTGAGGTTAACCTCATCAATCTGCACTATCACAAGATATTAGGGGGCACGAATACTTGTTTAAACTTTATTTATAAACCTTATTTATAAAAATAGAGTTAGATACACTAAACTCAGGTTGTAAGCAATCTGCTCAGGAGGGATTCATGAAATTATACACAAACATCATTTGCTTCGGTCTTTTTATTTCAATGACAAGTTGTTTTAAAAGTAGTACTGTCAATTCCAAAGAATACTACCCTAGTAAACAAGTGAAGAGCGTACAAACTGTAAAGACTCAGCAAAGGTGCAAGAAAAGTTGTAAGTGGGTAGGTACACGTAAGAGAATGCGTGAATACTATGAAAACGGCACCGTCAAAACAAAAGAACGGTCACTTGTTGAAACCTCAATATTCGGGGAGATGCTGCACAGAAGAATCATGAAGCGTGAGTATGATGAGAATGGCAAGCTCACACAAAAGATAAAAAAGAACAATTTGGAGGAGACCATATTTGTTTATCAAAAGGGCAAGCTCGTGTCGAAAAAAACCTTCTAGAATTAACAGATAGGTTGGCTCATTGTAATTTTGACCTTATAACTCAGTGGGTCTCTATTGACATAAGGTATAATAGCCCTGTTCCTGTTGTAGCAGCAGAAATCTTTTCAGTATATTAACAAAACGGAACTGTTTAAGATAAAACTCGTATGGCATTTTATAATCAGCCATTATGAGTGTTAATAAATACAAACTGCAATTTTTATTCTGTTTATTTTTATTGGGAGGTGCAATCAGCACATCCGCGCAGATGAAACGGAGGGAGGCGGGAGACATAGACCGAGACGCCCCAGATCCAAAAGAAGCGATACATCAAGAGGCACATGATATCAAGGCTCATGAGAGGCAAATGAAATCAGATAGAGTCTATAGTGATTCCGACAAGATAAAAATAGAAAGGAAAAGGCTACGGGAATTTCGACGGTTTGGAATGTGGGAGGACTATAACAAGGGAAAAGTAGCCTTAAAGCATTATAAAAGACATTTAAAAGAAGATCGTCGAAGAAATAGACATATGGATGTTTTTGATTAATATCCTTTATTAATCTACCATCTGGTATGATTAAAAGAATAAATAAAATTATGGCTTGTTCTTATTAGTCCAATAAGATATTTTTCCTTTTTATTTTTATTTTTTGTTCATTCATGCAACTTTTTGGCTAAGTTCTTGTCTGGTAGGTGTATCAACACCACTTACTTTTTAAACCATTCAAAATCTATGAAAAAACACTTATTAACATTAATCGCGTGTATAATATGCACGCATCTTTTTAGCCAAAAACTTCTCGAAGTAGGAAAAGTCCCCAGAGGAACCGTTGTAATAGATGGAAAACTTGATGAGCCTACTTGGTCTATCAACAGTAAAATTACAAATCAAATTGATATCTCTTCGTTGGAATGTGGATCAACAGTCCCTGGCCCTATTGGAAACAACTCAGCTGAATTCGGCCTTCTATGGGACAGTTCCTATTTATATTTAGGAGTGAAGGTAATGGATACTCAAATAATGAGCGGAGACAATGTTGATCTTTTTCTCTCTATGGACAATGATAGGTCATCGAACTGTCCTAATAACTGGCCTAGAGCATATACAGCTTCAACTATGGGGTTTCAATTTAG
>DASVUU010000752.1:0-2242 GCA_036386935.1 Cytophagaceae bacterium
TAGCCTATTGTCTTCGTCATAGCTATACCTGTGAAAGAATTGCTCGTTGTACTTCACCTTCGTTACCTTATTACTTATAAGGTCATACGTTAGAAAGTTCGCAGGAAAACAGGTTGAATTTAAAGTAAAAAATGAAGTTAATATGATTAGTGCGTATCTCGCGAAGAGCGAGACCGAGCTATACGCTTCTACTCCTCGCCTTGCGAAAAGCAAGACTGTGGGGTATACGCTGCTATCTCTTACGCTTGACATGGAAAATTTTTTATCTGCTAAAAGAATAGATAACGGTCAAAATAATAAACTATACTTAGCTTCCATGTAAATCTTAGGTTAGAAGCCCCAAGATAAGGATTTTTCTTTTCATCTGGCTTTTTGCGCAGAAGAAACAGGCACAGATAATCGATTATTAGACTTAATAGTTTGTTTTTAGAAAAATTATGTTCAACTATATCGAGTTTGCCAAACGCATCGCAGATGCTCTTCGAGTATCGTTAGATTTTCTAGTAGGTGAAGGTACTCATGCCTCTTTTGACAAAAAGACTTTGAAGCGTATGCAGGAGATTGAAAGTATGAAGCCCGAACTTAAAGAATGTCTCTTCTCTATTATTGACTCTGTTATCAGAGATTATAAAACTCAACAGGCTTATAAATAATGAGCGAGCACCACTCCGCTGAGTTTTATAAAGCACTATGTTATAGCACTACAGAGTTTGATAAAAGTATTGTCTTTATTGCTTCCGGGGCTTTAGGGCTTTCTATGGCTTTTATTGACAAGGTAGTAAAGCTGGATACCGCACATTATAAGGTCTTGCTGATTCTTGCCTGGTATTTTTTCGGTATGGCTATTTGCCTAAGTCTTATTACTCATTTCATTTCAATATTAGCTAATAGGTGGGCTATACCAAATTGTCCAGCTGGTGATAATTGTGATGATGTAAAAGAGGAAAAATATCGTAAAGGCGAACGGATTTGGAATAGGTCTATACGCGGACTAAATATTTCTATGATAGTGACTTTACTAGTCGGAATAACTCTATTTCTAATCTTTATACAAAAAAATTTACTACCTTAAATCATGAGCGACAAAGAAGAATCTGACAAACCTACATCCGGAACCCCAAAACGTTCTCCCGAGGGAAAGCCTGAAAAATTTAGCCACATTGGTGATACCAAAAATCAAAGTGACGAACTTCGCAAAGGTGCAGAAATCCCTCCTAGACCTCCTAAGGTTCGTAACGACGATACCAAGGATAAACAATAAATCTCACTAACTGACCCTGTCAGCGTTCGTCATTCAAACCCCTAATTATGCTTACATATTTAGGGCATCTTATCAATTCAGTTAATTTTAACCTTGACATATGAAAAATGTAAACCAGCTAACACAACAAGAAGCGGAAGAATGTTATAAAATAGTATTTCCTGATAATAAAAACCCTGTTAAAATAAATCGTAAAGAAGATGGTATTGATATTTATACAGACCGTTATTCTATAAGAATAGATAAAGGAATTATATGGCTAGAAAAGGAAAGTAACACTGACTACATTGATCCTAATGTTCCAGAAAACTCTCGACAAAAAATACTGAAATACCTTCAAGGTTTAAATTATCTTCAGTAAAAAAGCCTGGATCTCTCCAGGCTTTTCTATTCCTATCTCTATATTCTAACCTTAGTTAGACGGGCATCTTCTAAGTATTAAGACCAAATCTCTTTTCAATTTCTTTTGCGTTCTTAAATTTTTCATAAACGTGCTGACATGCGTCGCTTTCAGTAGAAAAAATAACTACATCATTTTTTTCTCCACGTTCATCGTAATAAAAAACTTCCCATTTGTTATAATTCTCAAAAAGAATGATAGCATCAGAATTTAATTCCGTTTAGCAAGTATTGTTTTGGATTCACATTAAGAAGATCGAGATTCGTTTTAAATTCCGGTTTGTTCATAAGCCTTAATTTATTAGAGGCTTAAATTACTTATATCTATATCTTTCTTGATGGCGCTTTAATATCAATCCTTTTTCTTGGATAGTTAAATCTTCCCATAAGTTCATAGGAAACGCTTGTAGATTGAATTCTCTAGGTTTCTTAAGAAAAAACAAGTCTATTGAAAAAAAACACTTTTCTCTTTTTGAAATATTAAATCTATCAGAAACATACGTTAGAAAAGTGTCAATGAAATCATCCCCAGGCAAATTATGCTCAGTAATAAACTGCCCTAAGGAATTAACCCCTTCCGTA
>DASVUU010000753.1:0-3449 GCA_036386935.1 Cytophagaceae bacterium
ATATCACCTACACATCCGCCAATTTCGGTTATTACTATGTCAAACTTTCCGCTCTCAGCGAGAAGCTTACAGTTCCTTTTTATTTCATCGGTGATATGAGGTACTACTTGAACGGTTTTGCCTAAGAAGGCCCCTTCCCGCTCTCTGGTTATTACATTATTATAAATTCTTCCGGTGGTAATATTATTGGATTTCGATGTCGGGATATTAAGAAACCTTTCATAGTGTCCCAGGTCCAGATCTGTCTCGGCACCATCCTCTGTAACAAAGCATTCGCCATGTTCATAAGGGTTGAGGGTACCTGGATCTATATTTATGTATGGATCAAATTTTTGGATCGTCACAGAAAATCCTCTCGCTTGTAATAACTTACCCAGCGATGCGGAAATGATGCCTTTCCCTAATGAGGAGGTTACTCCACCTGTTACAAAAATATACTTTGCGGAACCCATAAGTGGTCTGAGGAATTATTTACTTACGGGATGCAAAGGTATAGCATTCGGATCAATTTTTTAGGTAAGCTCCCCATTAATCTCAAATATTTCCAAACAAATAAGATAATGGGGTCTCTTTTCTTTGAGAATAACCCTTAGGAGAATACTTAATATAAAATTAGACACACAGAGCTAAATAGTCCTCAGGGATTAAACCGGTCTACTTTAATCAAGGCAAAGAAATTTGTATATTGTTATCATTGAATAAAACCTGTAATTTCACGTCACAGAAATTACTTAAATCGTCAATTCCGGCAACTTTTGATATTTAATTTGTACAATAGCCCATATTTGTACAACCCATTATGAAAAAAATACTTCGAACACTTTATAAAATACAGGTCTGGACGTGCTTTATCGTGTTTTTCCTTTTGCTTTATCCTTTTTTTGTCCTTTTTATCCAGAGGGATAGTTGGAAAGCTAAGGGTCACTTCCTTAATAAAATTTGGGCTTACAGTGTATTCGGTTATTGCTTTTTACCCTGTGAAGTTATATTTCACTTTAAACCCAAAAAGAAAACTCCTTACATCTATTGTTCCAATCATAATTCTTATTTAGATATTCCTTCACTTTGCTATGCTCTTCCAGGCTATTTCAAGTTTATTGGCAAAGCAGCTCTTACTAAAGTTCCGCTATTCGGCTATATGTTTAGGAACCTCTACATCCCTGTAGACAGGCATAATAAGCGCAGCAAATATGAGACCATGCAAATGTCTTTTCAAGCAATTGACGAGGGTCGTGGACTGGCAATATTTCCTGAAGGAACAATTCCCAAGGGCAACCATCCTCACATGATCCCTTTCAAAGACGGCCCTTTTAGAATAGCTATAGAAAAAAAAGCACCCATTGTACCGGTAACATTGCCTTACAATTGGATCATCCTACCTGACGATGGAACTTATACACCAAATCGTCATTTAATGAAAGTAATAGTGCACGAGCCTATTGAGACTACTCATATGACTTTGGACGACGTTGGAGCGTTGAAAAATAAAACCTACAACATCATCCGCGACGAATTGAAGAAGCATTTTCCAGAAAAATTTATTGAAACAGAAAACGGCGTCGTTGACCAGGTAACTGGCAGGGAATCGTTTTAATATAACAACGTCCTTACCTAATTATGAAAATCGAGAAAGAAACTATAAAAAAGATCGCTCACCTTGCACGTTTAGAGTTCGATGAAAAGGATGAAGAAAGCTTAGCTCAGGACATGACCAAAATTTTGGATTGGATGGACAAACTCAATGAGTTAGATACCAACAATGTAGAGCCTCTTATTCATATGTCAGAAGAAGTCAATGTAATGCGAGAGGATGTGGTCAATAATTCAATCACTAGAGAAGAAGGTTTATACAACGCGCCCAAAAAAGACTCAGACTATATTCGTGTACCAAAGTTTCTAAGTTAGAATTCGATAACATCAATCAGCCGCTATACTTGCTTCTCAGGAGCACTGTCAAAAACCATATATAATGAAGGATTTTTTTTTCTGGAGCCGATGGTCTAAGACGAATAGGCTACTCTATCTGAGTATACTGTCTCTTGCAGCCGTGAGTATCCTATTTTATGCAGTTAGCGGCCTTAGAGGATTAGGCAACGTGATAGAATGGAGTACACAAAAAAATCTTTCACCCTTTTCCCTTAAGATTGATGAATTTACAAAAGGTCCAATCAGCTATAAAGTTGAGGTGGAAACTTACCTTATCAATGAAACCTTCAAGGCATCCGAGATCAAAATAAATCAATCTCCAGCCATTTTACATCTTCTTTTAGTTTTCAGTTCTCTTTGTCTCCTACTTACCATTTTGTCCTTCCTAAAAAGATCCTGGTATATTATTGGTATGGCAGCCTTTATACTTTTTATAGTGCTTCTAAAATTAGAATTGCTTACGGTCTTCAATTTTGGCCAGGAATTTACGATAGTAGTGCTCATTCTAGTTTGTGGCCTGAGTTATTATTTTCATGCTTTTAACGAGAACGTCCCTTTTATTCCTAGATTATTAAGTTTCGCCGGATGTTTTGCAGCAATAGCGATGGCGATATCGTTTGGAAGCAAAATAGAGGCGCCGTTTTTGTATTTAGCAAATTTCGGTGTAGTCGGGCCAATCGTGCTATCTCTACTTTTTATAATTATTATAGGATATGAGGTGGTAGGTGCTTTTCTCTTTATATCTACTGCAGGTAAAAACCTAGAGAAGAAAAATAGACTTCTAAATTTTACCATTATCACATTCCTATATTTCGCTAATCTTATTCTACTGCTACTAAAAAAGAAGAATTATATAGAATGGGATATACTATACCTCAATATGTTTCTCTTGTTGTTTATCTCATTTCTGATCGGTATCTGGGGCTATAAGAAGCGATCGATCACGTTTAGAGACACCTTACCTTTCTCACCCTACGGTGCTCTATTTTACCTATCCCTCGCTATCCTTACTTTTTCTACAATTGCTTACTCATTTGCTACAGGCAACGATCCTCTCACGGAATGTTTTGAATATTCTATTTTATATAGCCACCTGTGTCTAGGATTTATTTTTTTCTGCTATGTAGGTTTCAATTTTATGCATTTGTTTAATAAAAATCTATCTATCTATGAGGTGGTCTATCAACCGATGCGCATGCCGTTGTTTATGGTGAGAGGAGTTGGTTGCGCTGCGATTTTAGCCCTATTTTTATATTCGAACTCTTTCCCGTTCTACCTCGGACTAGCTGGCTACTACAACGGTTGCGGTGATGTCTACACCTACAACAACGATCTTTTAATGGCGAAGCAATATTATAGATCAGGAGTACAATTTGAGTTTCAAAATCACCGATCCAATTATTCTTTGGCCTCCCTTGCCGACCTTGAAAACAACAAAGAAGTTGCCCAAGAATATTATACGGCAACACTATTCAAGAACCCCTCAGAATATTCTGTGGTTAATTTGAGTAATTTTTATTTGA
>DASVUU010000754.1:0-5998 GCA_036386935.1 Cytophagaceae bacterium
GACTTTACTTCGGTATTGCATTCAGAGGGAATTGCCCTTCATCCCATAAATACTCAGGAAATCGAAGAAAACGAATTAGTCGACTTTGTTTTCTGGAGATGAATCAGAGAGGTCTGTATAGAGGTCGCCTTTGAAATTGAAATTTTTAAAATAGGCTTTATCGGCTTCCTCAATATCCAGGGTATGTGTGTCTCCAGTCGCAAGGGCATTTTTCATACTATACCTTTCCAACTTTCCATCGTCAAACAGACTTTTGATACGAGACAGACCGTTAGACTTATAAATGCCAACTAATGGCTCATACTCATCTGCATTGCAGTATACATAGAATTCATGACTTGGTGCGAACGACGAGGTTTCTATAAGTTTGGTAAGCAATTCTTCTGTAATTAAAGGCACGTCACAAGCGAGCACCAATAGATCTTTGTTTGGGAATGCCTGGTGCACGCTAAGTAAACCCTTTAACGGTCCAGGTATGGAAACCGAATCGACTATTAAACTATCCGAAATAACCACTTTCCCATACGCGTCTACTTGCTCTGGATTTATCGAAGCTACTACCCTATCACAGATTGACTGCAGCTTTTTATATTGAGTTTGAACAAGCGAAATTCCTTGATAAGTTATGAGACCTTTATCTTCTCCCATTCTTACACTTTGTCCTCCGCAAAGGACGACACCTAGGATGTTTTTCTTCATATTAGATTGAAAGTATTGGATTTCTGCTATTATCCAACAACTGGAAACATTATCTTTTAGTAGGTGGTAATATCACTTACTATGGACAGGATGGATTGAAAGCATTAGATTAAATGTTGCAAATATTTACTTTAAAAAGTTAAAAAACATCTCACAGATTGCACGAGGAAGACGGATTTACTATCGACTAATTGTACAGACAAATTGAAACGGATGAGAAAAAATGAAAAGTAATCCTCGGGATTTCATGTTGAAAAAGGATCTACTATGGAGTGATTGAGACTGAGAATTCTTTTTGGTAGCCGTTTAAATCATTCTAATGACAACTACAATTTCCACCCCAGGTATGGGTACCATCTGCGAAAAATTCTTTTTTCCAAATTGGAACCTCGTGCTTTACGCGATCAATGATCTCTTCGTTTGCACGGTAGGCCTCGCCTCTGTGTTTGTGTGAAGTGCCAATAACAACTGCCGTTTCGCCGATATCAACTCGTCCTATTCTGTGCACTGCAAGTGCGCTGACTAGGTTATATTTCTCCGCTGCTTCAATCAATATTTGATGAATCATCTTCTCAGCCATTGGTATGTAGGCCTCATAGTCCAGATGACTCACGGGCTTACCTACATTTAGATCACGAACATTTCCAAGGAAGTAAACCAGACCTCCTGCTGAATGATGTGTGCCTAATTTAAATACTCTCTCTAAATCGATTTCCTTGTCAGTGACAAAGCTGATTTCAGCCTCCACTTGAGGGAGGAAGGACGAGGACAAGATCGTTTTCACTAAAGACATGGTTTTGATTTACAAAATTATCGTTTACAGCAAACCGGCAAGAAGACAATAGCTCCTGTGTCCCAGGGGATCGAGAAACTAAATCCTTCCTAAGTTCCACTAAATTCGGCTCAGAAAGACTTATTTCCAGATCTTCCTCGAAGTAATCTTTCATCGCGGCGAAAAATTTTAATTTAAGTGTAGCCATACATTATCCGCCTATTTCTATCATACTGCGGCCGCTTCCAACAAAAGAATAACTTTGTTTTTGCTCCATCGCAGTTTGCAAATTTTCTTTTAAAGCACCTTCATCACCTAGAGAATCCATTATAGCTATTGGAGTTTCACTCGCAATGCAGCCGTATATATTACCTTCGCTGTCAAGGCGCAATCGATCACAGTCAGTGCAGAACGGTTGTGATTCATTGGCAATAATACCAAATTTATACCCCTCTTGCGTCGTCCAATAGTTAGCCGTTGCTCCTGCTTTCCTTTCTAAGGGTTCTAATTGATATTTTGAGCAGATTTTCTCTAGAATATCTTCCTGCGGAAAAAATTGGTTGTCAAAATCCATACTCTCGAAAAGATGCCCCATCTTCATGAGCTCCAAGAACCGGACTGTGACGCCATGTGTATGCCCGAATTCAAGCAGAGGTAATATCTGGTGGTCATTGATTGACTTCATGATAACTGCATTAATCTTTACGCTCAAGCCTGCTCTTTTGGCTTGGACAATGTTCTCCAGAATCAGCGCAAGATTCTTTTTTCCTGTAATTGTGAAAAAGGTGCTGGGATCAATGGCATCTAATGAAAAGTTGATTTCTGCCAGACCTGCGTCAATGTATGTGTGTAATTTTTTCTTAGGAAAATAGCCGTTGGTCGTAATTCCTATCTTTGGTAGACCTGCGCCTGAAAGCGTATTAACTAATGTGGCCAATTGCGGATAAAGGGAAGGCTCCCCGCCGGTCAGTCTTACTTTTTCTAACTTCAACGTACGATGCAACTTTATTGCCGCATCCGCGATTTGATTCATGGTAAACTTCTCGGTTCCTATTGAAATGTTCTTGTTTGAATCTTCATTTTTGACACAATAGATACATCCAAAGTTGCATTGATTTAACAAACTAATCCGCAAAGACTTGAACTGACGATTGTGTGGATCTAACATCTATTAGCAATTTAACTATTTGCCGCTTGATTCTAAAGCTAATTTTTTAAGATTTGGTTTGGATTGAATAAAAATTCTGAAGCAAGACACACCGCACTGGGTAACTTTACAATCGACAAAATAGGATCTTGCCTTGATGCAACTAGGCTGTTAATGCAAGTGGGTCTAGCAGAATAAAGTCAGACTTGGGAGCATCGCACACAGTGCAGGTATATGTATCGTCAAGTGCCTCGAAAGGAACGCCCTTAGGAATATCTGATACCGCGTCGCCATACCTTGGGTCGTAGGAGGTAAAGCAATGCTTGCAATGGTGAATTGCTGTATCAGTTTTAATATGTTGTTCTTGCTGCGACTCTACAAGAGAGACTTCAGTATAACTATCCAGTTGTTTGTAGTAAATTTTGCATAGTTCATTCAAATGATCATCCAAATAATTCCAACCCACATTGGAAGCAAATTTCTTTAAAGCACCTGTTTGGGGAGAAAAATTTGCATGGTAGTATATATCATAAGAAGTTAGATGTTTCAGAACTCCTGTAAAATTGAAAATTCCTTTCTTCTCAATAACAATGGAACTACTCGTGTCGAAACTCTTAGTTTTAATCGCAAATGTAAGGCCGAAGGTACGAATGTCTTTGTCATCAAACTTCTTCACCAGGGCATCCTTTATTTTCTGAGATTGTTTTTCCATGTCTGGCAATTGCCAATTCAACTCCAAAGACGAATGCCTACTGTTAATGCCGTGCCTACTGAGAAGCTTTTCCCAGGAAATTCTATCCTTCTCTTCTATGCCCTTGAGCAAAAAGGTTTTCCACGGGGTAATATTTATCTGACCTAAATTTGTTGCGTTACAAACGTTAGATATCGACCGCAACAGGGAAATGGGAAAATCATTTTTCCTTCGGTAGATTCCTAGCCAAAACTTATCTGATGACTTATTAAATCCTTCATAATAAGGAAATCGCACTCTTGGTAGCTGAAGGGGCTCATCTACATTTTTAGTAATAAGTGACAGCTTGCCTTCAATGTCATTTAAGAAAGTTAAAAGATCCTTAGTACCCTCCGCTAGAATATGGTTCTCTATCGATTTTGAAAACGTTGAAATATCTTTAGCGAATAGGAGCTTGTTCCAGCAAAAAAAACTCTCAGTTGACGGATTTATATAGACGTAGTAGAAGTTTTGGTAATTCGATGGTATAAAGTTGAGAACACCTGTAAATATTGGCACCAAGCCTTGCGTTGGATCGCAAATATTTATTTTTAGTTTTGGCTTATAATCAAAAGAGTTCAAAATATCCTTGTACATTCCTTCGCTCATCCAGGCATGAGTAGAAAACAAGTCTTCAGCCGCGTAAGAGCTAATTATATTTGGATAGGAGATATTATTTTGTTCGAAATCAAAGTTGCTTTCCTCTAAGATTTTACTCAACGTAGGGGCGTGTTTTTTACTTGTCTTTATATAAATATTTTGCCTGGCGCCTAAATGGATCACTTTGCAGTTGATCCGCTCGCATGCATCGGCTAATTTTTGAATGTCGCCGGTAGAAAGTATACCGCCTCGAATGTTTACCTTAAATAATTCTTTGGCCATAACGAAGATTATTAATTATACCACCACTAATTGCTTTTCCAAAATATCTTTCACTTCTGTCTTGCAGCTTCCGCAGCCCATACCCGCACCTGTTAGCTTGCACAGATCTTTGAAGTCATCACAACCTTTTCTTATTTGAGCAACTATATTACCCTCGCCTACATTGTTGCAAGAGCAAACGAGCTTACCAATTACGGCCTCGCCTTTCTTGCCTGACCTTAGCAATTCTTTGCGCTTCTCAGACAATTCAATTTTATTCTCTATAAGGTCCTTAAATTCTACAAACTCAGACTTGTCACCGATCAATATTGCGCCTACAAGTTTGTCATTGTGAATGATGCATTTTTTGTAATAACGTTTAGATTTGTCAATAAAGATGACCTCCTCATAATCGGGATCTTGCGGCGCATCGACCATTCCTAAAGAACAAATATTGACACCCTCCATTTTAAGTATATTCATGAGAAGAGATCCATTATACACTGCCGATGGATCGCCATGCAGGTGTCGTGCAAATACAGCGGCTTGTTGTTCTGCTGCAGCGGTGATTCCAAAAATAAAACCTTTAAATTCGGCCACTTCACCTAGTGCATAAATAGAAGGATCCGATGTCTGAAGATATTCATTGACCACTACTCCCCTTTTGCATTCCAAACCTGCCTCTCTTAATAATTCCGTATTAGGCACAGTACCAATGGCGAATATTAAGGCGTCGCATTGGATATACTTACCTGTTTTAAGCCTTACCCCTTCCAATTTCTCTTTACCAATAAAGTGTTGAATCTCGTCGTTGTAATGGATTTCAATTCCCTTGTCGACAAACTCTTCATGCAATAATTGGCTACCAATCATATCCAATTGTCTATCCATTAGCCTAGATATACGTTGAATAACCGTTACGTCAATATCTAGTTCATGCAATGAAGCGGCCATTTCCAGTCCCAGCAGTCCTCCACCAACTATTACTACTTTCGATTCTTTGTTAACGAAATTCTTGAAATTGTCTGCATCATACCTACTTCTCATGGTAAATATGCCAGGCATACTAGGCGCACCCGGAGGAATAGCGGCCCTGCTTCCAGTGCCGACAAGAAGTACATCGTAGGAATGAGATTCACCATTGGAATCCAATATTATTTTATTTTCCTTGTCTATCTTTTCAATAAATACGCCCTTCTTTAAGGTAATATTTAAAGAGCTTTCGTCTTCGTCTTTCAGCTTTACTAACTGCGACCATTCTTGAGTTCCGCTAACATAGTCAGGCAACATGACTCTGTTGTAGAAAGGAAAATTCTCTTTACTGAAAATTACGATCTCATCATCATTATTGAGCTCCCTATAGCTTTTAACAAAACCGAATGCCCCAGCGCCCGCACCAATCACACAAATCTTTTGCTTTTCCTTCTTATACTTTTTAACTTCTACGGCCGCAAACTTTAAATCTGGCTCCTTGCTTTTCGGATCGAGCAAAGTACTAGTAATATTGTTTGCGCGGCTTAGATCATTGTTTAAGACCCTACCCCAATGCATTGGGAGAAATACCACACCGCGTCGTATGTCAGTAGTTATCTTTGTCTTTACCCTTACGTTTCCTCGCGCAGACGTTATCTCTGCCAAATCGCCCTCCTTAAGGCCACGAAGTTTTGCATCACGGGGATGGATTTCCAAAAATGCGGTAGGCAAATGTTGGTTGAGCTTATTCACTTTGCCTGTCTTCGTCATGGTATGCCACTGATCACGGACCCGTCCTGTAGTAAGTATTAATGGA
>DASVUU010000755.1:0-5573 GCA_036386935.1 Cytophagaceae bacterium
GTCCCGATACTAACTACGATAGTTTGGAATACACTTAATTTTGGAATTGCCCTTGCGGCCTTAGGTGTGTTTTTATATTGCATCACACACCGTAAGCTAAGAATGAGTTTTTTCTACCTGTATGAGATTCTAATGAAAAAACTTGTAGGCATCGTTATTGAACTTGATCCTTTTATCATCGCTGAAGACTACATCAAGGATATGCACAATCAGAGGGAGAAACTGTATGAGCAATCTGTAGATGTGGATGCCCAGAAGGAGAGGATTGATATGAAAATTCGGGAGAAGGAAAAGGAGATGAATAAGCTTGTTTCGAAGGCAAAAGCAGCAAAAGATAATAATATGCTTCCTGAGCTTGGAAACGCAACCAGACAGATCGCTCGTATACAGGAATATTTCAAACAATTAACTCCAATAAGGGACAACCTAGCAAAGATCGGTGACTACCTTACCAAAGTCCACAAGAATAGTGCTTATTTGATTGAGGATGCACAAAACGAGTTGGACCTCAAGAAGGATCTTTACAAATCAGTATCATCAGGTAACAAAGCTTTGAGTACCGCCCTGAAAATCTTCAAAGGAGATCCTGAAAAGAAGATGATGGTTGAGCAGTCAATGGAGTATTTAAAGGAAGATATTGCTTCAAAGTTGGCGAATATGAAAAAAGCAATAAATTACTCTAGTGACTTTATGCGATCCATCGACCTTGACAACGCGACTTATGAACAAGAAGGGCTAAAAATGCTTGAAGCACCTGATTCTGAATTTCAACTCAATGTGCATTTAGCTTCACCAGTAGAACAAAAGAGAGAAATCGGGAAAGTAGACAATTCATACTACAACGATCTGTTGAAATAATTTTTACGATTAAGCAGGCATTCTGCTTAATCTAACTTTTTTATAATTAATCTAAATTTTTACTACAAAAAATGTCTGTCAAAATTAAAACATCCGGAAAAATTTTTATCATCCTGGCCGTGTTAGGGCTTCTGTTTGCAATCAAAGTCTTCTGGTGGGACAAAAGGCCCGTAGAGGCGAAGCAATCAACCGAGATCGGCCGTTTGGCCTTACCTGATGCACCTGAAGCTTCTTTAAAAGGCAACGCCACACACCTTGCCCTTCCAACAGAGGAGCAATCTGTAAATGGTGGGACAAAAATCATATGGAAAGTCATGGCTTGGAATTCCCAATTTCCTATGATGTATGCAAATGGCGGAGCAGTTACGACGAAAGGTTCGTTATTTGACCAAGCTAAACTACAGGTGGAAATTGTGAGACAAGATGATTGTAATAAGTCAATCGCAGACATTGTGAAATTTGCCCAGGAATATAAGAACAACGCCAACACCCCAGCCATTTTTGCTTCGTTTATGGGTGACGGTATGCCATCATTCTTTGCTGCCTTGTCTAAAGAATTAGAACCACTTGGGCCAGAGTTTCAACCAATTGCTTTTTATGCTATGGGTAAGTCATTTGGGGAGGACCAAGTTATGGGACCTGTAGAGTGGAAAAGAGACCCTAAGACAGCAAAAGGAAAGACGGTTGCATGCGTTATGCGCGATGGTGACATGAATATCCTTTTAAAATGGGCTGGAGATAATGGCATTAAAGTAAATCCAGACGAAACCACTTTTGACGCCGAAGCCATCAATCTTATTGCTGCAAACGATTTTCTTGACGCTCCAAATAAATATATCACAGGATATAAAGAAACCAGAAAATTAGTGGTCGATGGGAAAAAGATCGCTCGAGATACAACAGTAGGAGTGGACGGGGTGGCAACCTGGACGCCCGGCGATGTGAATGTTTCGGAGAAAAAGGGCGGCCTTGTGACAATTGCAAATACGAAACAGTATGCTTCTCAGATGCCAAACATAACAATCACTATAAAGAAGTTCGCGTATGATCACCGGACCGATATAGAGAATTTGATTATGGCTCTTGGCCAGTCAGGTGATCAGGTAAGATCATTTAATGATGCCAAGGCGTTTGCAGCGGATATCTCAGCGAAGGTTTACAATGAGCAAAACGGCGCTTATTGGTTAAAATATTATAATGGTATCGAAGAAAAAGATGCACAAGGCTTAAAAGTAAGTCTTGGAGGTTCTATGGCATTCAACATTCAAGATGCTGCCAATACTTTTGGACTTGGCAAAGATGGTCTTGACCGGTATAAAATCGTTTATGGAACATTTGGAGACATTCTTTCTAAAATGTATCCTGAATATATGCCAACTTACCCAGCATATGCCAAGGTAGTAGATAAATCATTTCTACAGTCAGTGATTGCCAATCACCCGGAGCTGCTAGAAGGCGAAGGCTTAAAAGTCAAGTATAACTCTGAAATAACTAGTGAGGTCTCGTCTAAATCATATCAAATTCAGTTTGAAGTAGGTAGTGCTATCATTAAAGCATCATCTTATACGGTTTTAGATGACATAATGAAAAGTGCAGTTGTTGCGGAAGGATTGAAAGTAGGAGTATATGGGCATTCTGACAATACAGGCGATAATGGTAAAAACCAGAAGCTTTCGGAAGAAAGAGCGAATTCTGTAAAAAACTATTTAATAAGTAAAGGACTAGCTACGGACCGCCTAGAATCAAAAGGATATGGTAGTTCTATGCCAATTGCTGACAATAACACTCCAGAAGGTAAGATGCAAAATAGACGAGTACAAATAGTACTTGGAGAATAAAACTTAGACAATCAATTAAAAATTAGAGGGATTTTATCCCTCTTTTTATTTCTATTTTACCCTTAATTAGAATGTTAAAAACTTTAAAAAGGATATTTGAACCGTTGAATGTTATAAATCGGCAAACGGTACTTATAATAGTAGTGATACAAACCATTGTCGCACTATTAATTTGGCAAATAACCGGGGGGGCACTTATCCCAAAACCCACCTACGTTGCAAACGCTTTAATAAAAACTATACTGTCTAATTATTTTTTGGACAATTTTTTTAGCAGTCTTAGCCTAACGCTACAGGGGATGGGTTTCTCTATAATTATTGCTTTGATAATAGGTTACCTTTCTCTAATACCCTTCTTTAGTCCCGTGGCTCACTTCATTATAAAGTGTCGTTATCTAACACTCACCGGCTTAATCTTTCTTTTTACCCTATTGACAAGTAACGGTCATGATCTCAAAATAAGCCTCCTTATCTTTGGTATAGTTCCATTCTTTGTTACATCACTATTGTCCATAATTGATAATATCAATCGGCAAGAGTATGATCTATGTAAGACACTACGTATGAACAATTGGAGGACAATGCTCGAGGTCGTAATAATTGGAAGGTTGGACCAGGTATTTGAGGTGATGAGGCAAAATTTCGCAATCGCTTGGATGATGATTACGATGGTGGAAGGACTCAGCATGTCTGAAGGCGGACTAGGCACTATGCTGATCAAGTCTAATAAATACATAGACCTGGGTACAGTGTTTTCAATTTTAATAATAATTTTTGTTGTAGGTATATTTTTTGATTTTCTCCTTGGTCAGTTACGTTATTGGCTATTCCCTTATACCAAACTCCAAGCGCCTAAATAATGACACACTCCATACACGAGCTTATTCTTAAAGTTGAAAATGTAAATCTTCACTATGGGGATAAACAGATTCTGCGCGATATTAATTTTGATATTCACAATATCAAAAGACCTAATATGGAACAAGGACAAGTGGTTTCATTAATCGGTCGAAGTGGAATAGGGAAAACTCAACTGTTTAAGATACTGTCGGGACTAATGAGGCCCACCAGCGGTAAAGTAAGTATAGATGTTGACCAACATCCTGTTATTCCTGGCGAGGTTGGTATTGTACCTCAGAATTACATTTTATTCAATCATAGAACTATTTATCATAATCTTCTAATAGGTTTATCGCATCCTGATAACAAGCTAAGCGGTAAGGAAAAGAATGATTTGATCAATGAATATGCCGGTAGCTTCGATCTTACGGACCATCTAAAGAAATATCCACTACAATTGTCAGGTGGGCAAAGGCAAAGGGTTAGCATCATACAACAAGTACTCACTGGCAACAAATTCATTTTATTAGATGAGCCCTTTTCTGGCTTGGATGTATTGATGGTAGATAAGGTTGTAAACCTACTTCTGAAGATTTCGACATTGAATGAGTTCAATACTTTGATTGTAGTAAGTCATGATATAGAAAATGCCTTAGCCATCTCGGATACAGCCTTTGTTTTGGCCTGTAAGGGTGACTCCAAGGGGGCAACAATTACAGAAAAGATCGATCTTATAGCCCATGACTTTGCATGGAACCCACAAATCAGAGAAAACAAGGCGTTTCAGGAGCTTGTATCAGAAATAAAATACAAGTTATAGCGCTATACTAGGGGTATGATTATACTTAAGTCTATCTTATTTTTTATTTTAGCTGGCATTTTTGAAATAGGCGGAGGCTACCTGATTTGGATATGGCTCCGAGAAGGCAAAAGTTTCTGGTGCGGAATTGTGGGGGCGGTAGTACTTATTTTTTATGGATTCATTCCGACGCTGCAACCTGGTAATTTTGAGAGGGTGTATGCAGCCTATGGCGGTGTTTTTGTAGTCATGTCTTTGCTTTGGGGCTGGAAAATTGATCACATCAATCCAGACAAGTTTGATCTTATAGGGAGTCTTATTGTCTTAATTGGAGTTGGGATAATAATGTATTGGCCCAGAGAATAGTTTCTGATATGGAAATAATGGCAAAATAACCGTTAAAAAGCAATAGTAGCTTTCTAGAATGAGGGTAGCTTTATGTTTTTGACTCTGAACAACAGCCTCCGTAGACCTATTACTTTAAACCTTCCAATATTATTCTTATAGTTTCGATAGGCTTATCCAAATGGGGGAAGTGGCCACAACCTTCAAGCCAGCTCAATTTTGCATAAGGGAATTTAGCAACGGCTCTTTTTGCTTGAGCAGGGATATAAACTTTATCTTTTTTACCCCAAACTATAGTTATTGAATCATATATTGTGTTTGATAGAGTACCCTTTTGTTTTTCTCCATATGCAAGGTTTCACAAAAGATTGTCGAAAGATTTTGACCTTAAGTAGTCCGTCATTTCGCCTCAAGCAAGGGGACCTGGAATTTTTCTTGGATTGGCTGAAAATTGCATAAGTAAGAGAGGCCTATCTATTTTACTGAAGGTAATTATTTTTAGAAAAGGCTTCAAGAGCTTACTAGACGAATTGAAATAAATATTGAAAAATAAAAAAATGAGTTTCTAATCCTTTCCAAAATCCACCCGAATCTAAGGAGATAACCTTTCCTACAACGGTTTGTGGGCGAGCCAGTTCCAGCACTAATCTAGCACCCATAGAACTTCCCACAGCGTCTATTCCTTTTAAGTTATTCTCTTTAATAAATGCGTTCACGGCGTCTGCCAATTTACTTATAGTAACGTCTCCATTTATTGAAGGCGTATCACCGAAGCCAAGGCAGGTCTATCGCAATAACTTCGCGTTCTAAAGCCAAGGCGTCTATAATGTTATCCCAAGACTTATGGCGTCCTCCTAGGCCATGTATGAGAAGTCGAGGCCGCGCTGTTCCTT
>DASVUU010000756.1:0-2978 GCA_036386935.1 Cytophagaceae bacterium
TGCATAGAGAGAATAAGAGATTTTGTGTTTTTAAATTGTTTGGAGACGATTTCTGCGGTGTCAAGACCATTCATCCGCGGCATGGTGATGTCTATCATTAAAACGTCTGGTGTTAGCAGCTTTACCTGTTCCAATGCCTCAATGCCATCGTTTGCCTCACCGACTACTTCTATATCGTCACCCTCAATGAGATTTTTTATCCCATTTCTTACAATATAGTGGTCATCGGCCAGTACAACTCTAATTTTCTGCATGCTATTGGTATTTCACTGGAATTATACAAAATATTTTCGTTCCTTTCCCTGTTCCAGTCAATATTTTAAATTCTCCATCCATCAGATTAGTCCTTTCCTGCATATTATAAATGCCATTATTTATCTTTTGAGAATTTTTGTCAATAGTTACTTTCTTAGGATTGAAACCTTTTCCATTATCAAAAATAGTCAAATGTATCAATTCAGATTTAAGGGAGATGCCAATCAAAATTTCACTTGCCTGAGCATATTTTATAGCGTTGTTTATGGCTTCTTGCGTAATTCTGTAAAGACCAATCTCGACATTCTTATCTAACCTGTCAAAGGTATTTTCACACTGAAATCGAATATTGGTGTCGGTGTTCTTCGCGGCTTGCTCTGCAAGAAGTTTTAATGCAGATATCACGCCAAAGTCACTCAATACTGTAGGCATTAAGTTAAATGAAATGGTGCGGGTTTCAGCGATTGTTAAGCCTACCATCTGTTTCAAATCGTCAATGGTTTTTTTCTCTTTCTCCTGTAAAGCGTCAATATTAATATTCTCCACATTCAGCTTCAGTGCTGTGAGCATTTGTCCAAGACCGTCATGTATCTCTCTGGCGATTCTTTTTCTTTCATTTTCTTGTCCTTTTATCAAAGAAGTGGACCGTATTTTCTGCTCATTTATTTGTTGCAGATATTTTTCTTGTGTAGCAATGTATAACTCGTTTTCTTTCGATTTGAGTGATTCATTCAGAACCATTAGCTCATCATTCATCTGGGAAGTCTTAGCCTCTGAATCCATAAGCTTAAGAATCGTTTTTTTAATGTGACCAACTGCTGGCTTGAAAATTAATAGCCCTTCCATCATCAATATGACCAATGTAACAAGTAAAAGTATCCATTCAATGGTCTTTAGTTTATTCACACGTTGCTGCGCTTCCTTGTCATACTGGAAAACGATCTTGTCCATCCGAGGAAGGAATAGTCTTTCATTCTTTATGA
The DNA here is from genome assembly GCA_036386935.1 of Cytophagaceae bacterium. Classification (GTDB taxonomy): domain Bacteria; phylum Bacteroidota; class Bacteroidia; order Cytophagales; family Cytophagaceae; genus DASVUU01. The sequence continues at coordinate 1,239 of DASVUU010000756.1, forward strand.
TTTCTTTTAAGGAAGATATCGACGCCGGCGAATAAGTAGGCTCTAATCTAAGACTAGTGGCATGTGTATAGATCGAATAAAAAAATGGGTCGATCTCATTTAATAAACCAATGATGGTATCGCTATTCTTAACATTCAAGTCTAAAAAATCGAGCCTTCCTTTCTTAAGCCCGGTATGGCAGTCGTGCCATAAACTTATGGCTGTATGCAGTTCACTTCTATAATAGTCAGTTTGGGTGCTGTGTAACGGGGAAGTGAGTAGTAAAGCTGTTTTGCATATCTTCTGACTCAGCATTCTTTGCCTGCCAGCGATATTTACTACTCTGGCATCCCCTAGTAAATCCCGCAGCGCATTTTGTACCAACACCTGACCTAGTATTGAAAAAAATGCCACAGCGCTGAGGGCTATGATATATAGCCTCGTTATTTTTCTGCTTACATTTTTTACATCCTTCTGCCCTTCAATTACTCTCATTCAATCCACTCTCTTCCCTGTTTTTTAAATCTCAATATATACAAATTCGTCCTTTAGTTTTACTGGGTAGGTATCAATAGAGCATTCGTCTGCATTCAAGCATTCACCAGTTTTGAGTGAAAAGGTCTTTTTGTGAAATGGGCATGCGACCTTAGGCTCTCCCGCCTGGTCACCAATCATGCCTCGGCTTATTGCCATTTGCATTTTATGAGGACATAGATTTTGTGTGGCATACCATTCGTTGCGGCTAAAAAAATTGAAGACTGCAATTTGTTGCCCTTTTAGTAAAACACAAGCTCCGCCGTCTTTAGGAATGTCATGAATGGAGCAGGCTTTTAACCAAGCTTTTTTTTCTCCTACTGATGTTTCTGTAGTTGTAGTATTCATACGTTAAATGTTTTATCCTTATTTCTTTACCTCTGCTAACGTTCCCCAATTTGAAGGAAATTTTTGGCCTCGCTCTTCTTTGAATCCAACGGTAGGATCAGCCTCCTCTGTATTAATAAAGGTTTTGAACCTGCTTCTGAGCTCAGGATTTTCAATTACCTCTTTCCATTCGCATTTATAGGTATCCACCATGAAGCTCATTTCATTTTCCAATTCCTGAGCGATACCCAAGGAATCATGAATGATTACATTTCTTAAGTAATCTATTCCGCCTTCCATTTTATTCAGCCACGGCGCCGTTCTTGTAAGAGGATCCGCCGTCCGAATGTAGAACATCAAGAAGCGGTCTATATATTTCAAACAGGTTTCTTTGTCAATGTCTGATGCAAAAAGTATGGCATGCTGCGGCTTAGAACCGCCGTTGCCACAGACATAAAGGTTCCATCCTTTCTCCGTTGCGATGATTCCAAAATCCTTGGATTGAGCTTCCGCGCATTCTCTAGTACATCCTGACACAGCAGATTTTAACTTGTGTGGGGCTCGTATTCCTCTATACCTTTCCTCTACTTCAATGGCAAAGCCTACAGAGTCTTGAACTCCAAAGCGACACCAAGTGGATCCTACGCAGCTTTTTACCGTTCTCAAAGATTTAGCATAGGCGTGCCCACTCTCAAAGCCCGCGTCAATCAATTCCTCCCAGATATCTGGTAGCTGGTGTACCAAGGCGCCAAACATGTCAATCCTTTGTCCACCGGTTATTTTTGTATACAGGTTGTATTTTTTTGCTACCTCTCCAATGATGATCAATTTCTCGGGGGTTATTTCCCCGCCTGGTATTCTAGGAACTACAGAGTAGCTGCCTCCCTTTTGTATATTGG
>DASVUU010000757.1:0-6182 GCA_036386935.1 Cytophagaceae bacterium
AGTGCATAGAATTCCTTGGGCGCCGTTTTTGCCGACGCAAAAAAATGATTCCAAGATTCTCTGAAACTTATAGCTGATTTTTGCCCTAAATAATATCTTTTTGAAACATTACTTATTTTGATGGCAAGATTTTCTGTCATCTAAATAATGTCTGCAATAACTTCCTCTATTTTATAGAAATAAAGAAATGAAGCAACCAATACCATCAATAGTGATAAAAGTGAAAGATAAATGTAAGGGTTAAACACAGGAGTATTAAACAAGGACCATCTGACGCCTTCAATGATCCCAGCTAAGGGGTTGAGGAAATATAAGGCTTGCCACTTCTCTGGAATTACTGTTGATGAATAAAAAACTGGGCTGCCATACATTCCTATCTGTGTGACAAACGGAATGACATGCTGAAAATCCCTAAATCTAATTATAATAGCGCAAGCCCAAACTCCAACCGCTAGAGCAAATATTAGTGTAGCAATTAAAAAAAGGGGATAGAATACAAATCTTATCGTCAAGTCTTGCCCAAAGTAGATCATCAAGAGCATTGTAGTAAGAACCGTTATAATCAATTCAGGTAGCAAAGAGATTGCTTTAGAGATAGGGATTATAATCTTAGGAAAATAGATTTTCTTCACCATATCTTGATTAGAAGTGATAGAAATTGAAGATTGGTTTATCACGCTGAAGCTATAGCCAGCAAGCCCTACGCCAACAATTGAGAACAAGGGGTAGGGTATCGCACCAAACGTCAGTTTTATCCCGTAGGAAAATATTATTGTGAAGATGGCTACTGTAACGATGGGCTGTAGGAATGCCCAGGCAATGCCTAAAAAAGTTTGCGAGTACTTTACTTTTAGATCCCTGAAGGAAAAAATTAGTAAAAGGTCCTTGAATTGTATTAATTCCTTTAGACTTTTACTAATTCCATTTCTTCCTGAGTCTATTAAAGTATACATTTTTATCTTTCCGTTACGAGAGCTTGAGATAATTTCTCTTTCACCTCATTATAAACTGAGGCAATTCCCTCTCTAAGATCTATCTTGTGTTTCCAACCAAGGCTATGCAGTTTGGACACATCCATTAACTTTCTTGGGGTTCCATCTGGTTTAGAAGTATCAAAATGCAGATCCCCTTCGAAGCCGACTGTTTCTTTCACTATTTCCGCCAATTCTTTAATGGTTACATCATCGCCCACCCCAACGTTTAAAAACCCAGCCTCATTGTAGTTTAGCATTAAGTAGTAACAAGCATCAGCTAAATCGTCCACATGCAAAAATTCTCGTTTAGGCGACCCAGTCCCCCAGATCTCGACAGAAGGGGAATTATTGTTTTTTGCATCGTGAAACTTGCGGATCAATGCTGGTAATACGTGTGAATTTTTAAGGTCATAGTTGTCATTAGGACCATATAGATTGGTAGGCATTACTGAAATAAAGTTACTACTGTATTGGCTCCTATAAGCCTCGCACATTTTTATTCCCGCAATTTTGGCAATAGCATAAGGTTCATTTGTTTCCTCCAAAGTGCTTGTCAATAAATACTCCTCCTTCAATGGTTGAGGTGCTAGTTTCGGGTAGATGCAGGAGGATCCTAGGAACATAAGTTTCTTAACTCCGTGTACATACGAAGCATGAATAACATTGTTCTGAATCATTAAATTTTCATAAATGAACTGTCCCCTGTAAATGTTATTAGCTAATATTCCTCCTACCTTTGCTGCAGCTAAAAACACATAGTCTGGTTTTTCGTTGGTAAAAAAGTCATTCACTTTGACTTGATCTTTCAAGTCAAGCTCTTTGGAACCCCTAAACACAAAGTTAGTATAACCCTCTTTTTGCAACTTTCTGTGAATCGCAGAACCCACCATACCATTATGTCCTGCTATATATATTTTTGAATTTTTTTCCATAACTGTCTTTTGTAAAGCAAAAATAGGTAAATTATTGGTGTTTGAAAGCTGATTAATTATGGTACTTTTTATACCAATACTGAAATACTAGTAGGCCCCAAACCCTGCCGGGAGCATCTACTGGATCCTTCGAGTTAAGCATTTTTAGGAGTTTTTGAATTTCAGGATAGCTGAAAATATTTTGCTCCTCAATAAAATTTTGCGAAAATAAATTAGTCTCAATCAGTGCCTTTAAATCTGTTTTCAGCCAGTTCAACAGGGGTACTTCAAATCCTTTTTTAGACCTTTTGTATATTTCTGAGGGAAGAATCTCCTGAAACGCATCTTTTAAAATCTTTTTTCTCTGGCTATTATCTATCTTAAAGTTGCTTGGTAGATCGAATGCAAAATTCACTATCCTGTGATCTAGAAACGGCACCCTAATTTCTAACCCATTAGACGAGGACATCAAATCTACCTTATATAGCATATCATTTACTAGCACTTGTTCCATGTCTGTCCGAAGCACCGTATCCAATCCATTGTAGTTTTTAAACAATCGCAGTGACTGATTCTTTCTACTCTCATATTCTACCTGATCAATACTTCCACTCATAAATGTCTGCGCATCCTTCTCCCCTAGAAAGCCGCACCATCTAGAATACCTTTCCCGGGGACTCATTTTTGACCCCTCGGAATATCTTAGAAGTTGTCTCACTTTATCTCCTAAAAGCCCATTTCTAGATTTTGGCAAGAGTTGATAAACCGGATCAAACACTTTCATCAAACTAGTAAGGGCAGTGTTATTCAAGATTTGATATTCAGCTTTGTGCTTGTTATATCCACCAAATATTTCATCTGCCCCGTCGCCTGAAAGCGCTACTTTAACCTGTCCTGATGTTCGTTTACTCAATATATAGAAAGGCAGGCAAGAGGAATCACCAAACGGCTCATCCATATAATCCAACATCTCGAACAAATCGCTCAGCAAATCATTGTTTGTGAGAGAAAACACGGTATGATTGGTATTAAACTTCTTTGATACTATTTCTGCATACTTAGTTTCATCAAAGAAAGGCTCATCTTTAAAACCTATGGAAAAAGTATTCAGATTAGACACATGTCTGGAAGCAAGTGCTACTATGACTGAGGAATCTATTCCTCCGCTTAAGAAAGCCCCGACAGGGACATCTGCGTTTAATCTAATTTCGACCGCCTCGTCCAACAGTGTTATGAGCTCCTTCTTTTTCGATTCATAATCATAAGCGGCTAATGAGTTATTAGCACTAGGAATCGAATAGTAGGATTTCTTTTTTACCTGTTTATCTTTCACTAAAATATAATGACCTTCTTCTAATTTTTTTACATTTCTATAGATCGTATGCGGGCTAACCGTATAATTGTATTGAAGGTATTGAAAGATAGAAACCTCGTCAATGTCCTTTGGGATGTTATATGAAAGTAAGGCCTTCATTTCGGAAGCAAAAATGAATTTATCTTCGTCTACGTAGTAAAGAAGAGGCTTTATACCAAAACGATCTCTAGCTAGAAATACAGAGTTTTCCTCCTTGTCAAAAATGGCAAAAGCAAAAAAGCCTATCAAATCATTGAGACAGGCTTCCTTTTTATCAATATATAATTTCAGTAGGACTTCAGTGTCAGTATCGGAATTAAAGCTATACCCTTTATTAAGTAATTCTTGCCTAAGAGCTTTGTAGTTAAAAATCTCCCCATTAAAAACTATATGATAACGCTCATTTGCCACAGTCATTGGCTGATTGCCTTGGTAACTGGTATCAATGATAGATAATCTTCTATGACCCAAGGCCACTCTATCCGACACGTAGGATCCTCTAGAATCTGGACCTCGCTTACTCAATTTTTCAATTGACTTGGCAAGGTTGATCATATAAAAACTTCCAATCTGGTTATAAGCGACAATTCCTGTTATTCCACACAAACCTTTATATCATTAAATATGAATTGATATTATACCGTCACATCATCCATAAGTTTCAAAATCGAATGATAATCTTTCTTTAGGCTTTCTGAAAGTGCCATTTCACAGGTTTTCCCAGACGAATAGTAGCCGTTATACTCGCCAGCATTGTTTATCTCCTTCACTTCTTCACATGTTGCTGACGCAGTAAGTTCAGGGAATAAAAATCCTCTATCGCCCGCCATTCCACAGCAACCAGCATTTGCTGGCACATCTACATTGGTCGCGCAATATTTTGCCACTTTTGTAAGCTTATGCGCATTATGCATTTTTGTAAGTGAACAGACGGGATGCAACACGACCGAATCCTTAGGCTGTTTTATTTTCAACTTGTCTAACAATACGTCTGAAGCAAAATCAACAGTATCTAAAAACTTCAAGCGATCATATTTCTTTTTATTGTCCTCCTTTAAGAACTCCCGGCAGTGTAGGAAGGTGTAGGTGCAGGAGCTTACATCAACAATTACAGGTAAATTACCATCATTCGAAGCTGTCCAGAGTTTACCTATGGTCTCATTCATCATATTAGCTGCTGCATTATTAAACCCTTTAGAAGAGAAGGCTTGTCCGCAGCAGGTTCCTTCTGGTTTTTCTACTGTCTTCAAACTTATTCCTGCCTTATTACATAAGTTCAACAAGGATTTATAGACTGACTCTCCGTCGGCACCTTGTCCCATGGTCCGCGTAATGCAAGTAGAGAAATACAGATATTCAGCGCTGCTATTGTTAATGGGTTTAACCCTAACGGGTTTTCCCATATTATCTATCCAAAGCGGAAATGCGGGAATAATCGCCTTCAATCCTTTGGTGAGATTACCCATACCCTTTTTACCAAATATCTTATTGGTAAAATGACCTGTTGATAAAGCCATGTTTGTAAGATTTTCGACCATTGAAAAATTGCGAGATACCCACATAGCAACATTATTGGCACTCTGAGAATGATTCTCCCTACGAAGTCTTTTTATTAGGTCGCCAGTGTTAATATTCACAGGGCAGTCTGTCGCACATAACCCGTCTACTGCACAGGTATCCATACCATCGTATTGGTATTCCTGGGCAAGCTTCCTATAATTCTCAGTATCACCTGATCCACTTAGCCTCGCCATTTCCCGTCTCACGACAATTCTTTGTCTCGGCGTAAGTGTGATATCACGGCTAGGACAACGATGTTCGCAGTAACCACATTCAATGCATTTATCTACTTCTGCCTCTACTATCGGTAGAGACTTTAAGTTCTTCAAATGAGCCCTTGCGTCTTCGTTGATTATCACGCCAGGATTTAATATATTTTTTGGATCCAGGATAGACTTTACTTGCTTCATGATCGCATAAACTTCGGGTCCCCACTCCGTCTCCACGAATGGAGCCATATTCCTGCCTGTTCCATGTTCCGCCTTCAAGGTCCCCCTATATTTGTCAATGACTAATGAGACTACGTCTTGCATAAACAAATCGTACTTCTCTATCTCTGATTTGCTGTTAAAAGACTGAGAAACTACAAAGTGGAGGTTTCCGTCTTTTGCGTGTCCGAATATTATGGCGTTGTCATACTCATGCTTCTGAAATAGTTTTTGCAAGTCATCGACCGCTGGCGCCAGGACTTCTATTGGAAACGCGATATCTTCTAAAATCACTGAAGTACCTTGTTGTCTTACGGCACCTACCGAGGGAAACATCCCTTTCCTAAGTTTCCATAAAAATGCTTGTTCATAGGGATCTTCGGTAAAAATAGGACTGTTTAGCAGGTTTAATTTTTTGATATCCTCGTACGCAATGTTTTTCTTTTCATTTAATAACTCCAGTGTTTCTGTTGGATATTCGCAAAGCAATGCCGCGGCTGAATCTGGTAAGGCAGGAATTTCAGCCGGAACACCTTTTAAATTTTGGATAGACCTTAAAGCTGCTCTATCCATCAACTCCAGTGCCTCTGCTCCTGATTCTTTGAGTGGCACGATTGCTGAACAGGCGCTGTAAATATCTGGAAAATATAAAAGGACTGTGGATTTATAAGGGTAGTCGGGGATAGTCTTCAGAACTGCTTCCTCTATAAAGCCCAAGGTACCTTCCGATCCAATCAATAAATGACTTATAATATCTAACGGATGGACATAGTCTATAAATGAGTTGACACTGTAACCCATTGTGTTCTTGGTCCTATATTTATCTCTAATTTTCCCTTCTAATGCTTCGTCCTTGAGAATCTTCTCCCTGATATTTTTAAGCATCGCAAATAATTCGTTCTCTTCATTTTCAAATCTGACGTAGTCGGAAGGAATTGCAGTATTGAATTTATTG
>DASVUU010000758.1:0-6678 GCA_036386935.1 Cytophagaceae bacterium
GACAAATTCTGATCAATCCATCAGCCTCGTATATACACAGAGGCTAGATTCAGTAGGATTAAATGTATTGGATACATTTTCAGCCAAACCTTTTGAGCGCACTGCGAAACTGAATTCTTTGGTATTGGATGAAGTAAAAGATTCAATTAAGGTTACTTTAGGACAACTACTCAAGTCGAGTCCCTTGGGCTTTTTGATAAGGCATGGCAGTCGTACAAGTACGCCAGAACTGAGTGGAATGTCCTTCCAACCTACGACTCTAAATTTGAAACAGTATTTCGAAACACTTACCCTGAGAAATGGGCAAATGGCCATTTCCATTTACAATGGCTACCCTGTGTCAATGAAGAACGTCAACCTCAGATTAACAAATGTGGAGAATAAAGAGGTAGTTGTTGATACTACTTTCCTTTTAATACCTTCAAAATCCACGGCCCTTGGCAATATAGGTTTAGCAGGTAAAACGATTGAGGGAGTGTTGGAAGCCAACGTAAAGCTAGACTTAGCAGCCGGGAACAATGTACTCATAGATACCAACGACTTTGTGAGGGCTATCATGACCGTCAGGAAGCTTGATGTACAAGAAGCCACAGCCATTTTTCCAGCTCAGTCTGTGATCAAAGATACTATAGACATAGAATTGGAAAATATGGGCAGCAGAGAATTGGACTTTGTAGTTTTAGAAAAGGGTCAGGTACGAATCGTAGCAAATAGTACTCTAGAAGATGTGGTTTATTTTACCTACAGCTTACCAGGAGTTTATGCACCTGGCTCCACAACTTCTTTTTCCGTCAACAATAAGATAGGGCCGGCACCCGCTAACGGCTCAGTTCCTGGAGTTTGGGAATATGATTTCTCCGGCTATACCCTAGACCTAAGAGGGCAGAAACGTAACAGTCACAATAAACTCTTCAGCGATCTCGAAGGAAGAATCCAGTATACAGGAAAAAAGGTAAACCTCTCGTTACAGGATTCATTCTATGTCAAAATTTTTACCACTGGCATTAAGCCCAAATATGCGAAGGGCTACTTAGGTGACACCATTGTGACCATATCAGATACCGTTGCCGTGGCGGCTTTTGACAAAATCCCAGCTGGGAATATAAACTTCGAACAGGCAAAAATATCAATAGACCTAGAGAACGAGTTAGGCGTAGGAGGGAAGGTAAATGTAAACAACATAACAGCTTTCAATCCCACTTACAATCCATCAAAAGTAGAATTGATCGATAATAATTTAATAGGAAAAGATCTCGTGATAACTGGCGCTACCGACAATCCTCTCAAATCAAGCCACACAAATATTGGCACGTCCAATGCCGCACCTATCATCAACATTTCTCCAAAAAGCATTTCGTATAGAGCAGAAGTAAAAGTTGGTGAGCCTGTAAAGTCCTACGACAATTTTATGTATAATGAAAAATTCGTTAAGAGTACTTTAAATATCGAGATACCGTTAGCATTCCGAACAAATGGATTTCAACTATCAGATACCGTAGATCTTTCACCTACATTTTCTTCAGATTTGAAAAATGGCACCTTTACTGTCGCGGCCCGCAATGGGTTTCCATTAGCTGCTGACCTTTCTCTAATTTTTTTAGGCGAAAATGGTTTACCAAAAGATTCCCTTACAACTACCGAGAGGCTTGAATCCGCAAACATAGATCCAATGACAAAAAGGGTGATGAAAGATGCTGCCAACCAATATATAAAGAAGACCTCCCGTATCTCCTATAAGTTTGATCAAAGCCGGTTGGCAAACATTCACTCTTCCAAGAAAATAATTTTTAAGGTTAAATTTTACACACAAGCGGATGGTTCCACTGCGAAAATTTACGATGATTATACAATTGATTTTAAATTGATAGGCGACTTTAAGTATGGAATGTAGGATGAAAAAGGTTTTAGCAGGAATATTTCTCTTGTTCGCCAACCAGGCAATATCTCAGATAGATATCGCAAGTAATGAAAGATTTTTTTTGGAGAAAAAGAATCTTTATTTAAGACAAGGTGAAAACAAAGGTCTAATAGGGCTTTCAGTCAATTATAATGTCAATTCCAATACGATAGATAATTCATTTCTAAGACAAGCCCTTTATAAAGGTTATATCCAGGAAGATGTTAAGACAAACACGCTTGGTGAACTGAAAGAAAAAAATCGAGCAGGGCTAACGTTTTATGGAGGACTTTTTGGGGCCGCGAGGAAAGGGAGGTTTACTTTCACAGCGGCACTATCGCACAATGAGTATTTCGCGGCTGCTAGTAAGCCTGATTTTATTAAACTTGTGTTTGGAGGAAACAAACAATTTGAAGATAAACATGCGGAGATAGGCAATACATCTGTCAGATATTTCAATTACCAAAGCTTATCACTGGGTTTGCACAAACAAATAGAAGGCAAAAACCTGATAGTGGGAGGAGGCGTTTCGCTAGTAAGAGGCGGGAGCTTTCAAGACTTGACTATAAAACGTGGAGACTTTTACACTGCTCCAGGTGGCGATTTTATTGAATTCGATACAGAGATCAGCATGTCCTATTCATCAAAAGATGCAAGAGCACTTCCAAAAAGCAACGGAATTGGAGCCGGCTTAAATTTCTCCCTCGCAACATTTACAGAAAAAAGCTCTTTGAATTTCGAAATAAAGGATTTTGGCTTTATCTCCTGGAATGGTATTGAAAACTACCGAGGAGACGCTGCTTATAGGTTTGAGGGGATCAGGGTAAAAAATATCTTCCAGGCCAATGACTCCATTTTTACCGGACTTAATCCTGATTCTTTGTCGGCGCAGCTCGGTATTAAGAAAAGCAGCGAGAAGATGACTACGACATTGCCAACTCAGTTTAGGATGAACTATACACATCTGGTTTCTGAGAAATTTACGATCGGTACGGGCATCAATTATCTATTGAGTCCCGCCTACATTCCTAGAATTTATTTAAAACCAATATATAATTTTAATAATAATTTATCCATTATTCCAACTATTGCGTATGGAGGCTTTGGCGGGCTAGACTTTGAACTTGGAGTAGTTAAAAGCTTCAATGATAAGTTTTTAGTTTCGGCCAATATTTTTTACCTTGAATACTTATTAGCTTCCAAGAGCTCATCGGGACATGGATTTAATTTGAACATGTTTAAAACTTTTTAGCTATGATCGACAATCGTGACAATTATTTCGAAAACCCTGATGTAGAAATGTGGTTGAACAACGGGATAATACATTCACGCTTGAAGCAGAATACAACCATAAAACAGGCAAACGCGAAGGCAATCGTGCAAGGGAGACTAGGTATTTGTAACGGAAAGAGCTATCCATTGCTATCGGATGTCAGGAATATAAAGGCCATTGACAAAGAAGCAAGAGCCTATCTAGCAGCTGGGGAAAGTTTACATCTAGTGAGCGCTGGCGCCATCTTAATAAACTCTTTGGCGCAGGAAGTAGGAGCGAATTTCTTTTTAAATTTTGATCGACCTAAGGTTCCTGCAAAATTTTTTACTTGTGAGGAAAAAGCAATAGAATGGTTGGCGAGTTTCAAGTAATTTTTATATTCATTGTCTTCATTTAGAGTTAGATTGCCTCTTAGATACATATCTCTCTAAATAATATTCAAAGAAGGTTATTAAGGCTTCTTTGGCTCACTTTGGTTTTTTTAATTGACACATCTATGAAAAATACTGAGAACCACTTTGAAAATTCTGACATTGAATTTTGGTTGGAAGACGGAATTCTACACGGTTCTATTAAAAAAGATGTAGTCATAACAACCGATAACGCCAAAGTAATGGTGGAGGCGAGATTGAAGCTCTGCAAAGGGATAAGTTATCCAATGTTTACAGATTTTAGGAATTTAAAATCTATAGATAAAAGTGCTAGGTCTTACCTGTCCAAAGGAGAAAGTGTTATGTTAATAACAGCAGGCGCATTTCTTATAAAGAATGTCACGCAGGAAGTTATCGCCAATTTCTTTATTCATTTTGATAGACCTAAAGTGCCAACGAAGTTTTTTACCAGCAAGGAAAAAGCTTTAAAATGGTTAGAACCGTTCAAGAAAGAGAAATAGCTTTCGATACCAGGTATGGAAATATAATTAATTTAATGAATCCAGTTTATTATCTCGTTTTTCTGTTAGTAAATATCTCTATCTACAGTTCCGCCCAATATCATGTAGAGACTGTGATACAAAAAGGTCACAATGGCGCCATCAAGTCTATTGCAACGAGCGCAGACGGGCGCTATGTAGTGACAGGAAGTAGAGACAAATCTGCCAAATTATGGGATTTAAATACGAGAAGGGAACTGCGAACTTTTTTCGGGCATTCTTATACGGTAAATTCAGTACAGCTTAGCTCTGACGGTAAATTTTTGGCAACCACCAGTTCTGACAAGACTGCAAAGGTTTGGTCGGTTCTCACTGGTAAAGAATTGTACTCGACCCTGCCCGCCGAAAAGTTTATGACAGATGTAGCGTTCTCCCCAGATGCCAAACTGTTCATCTGTGGCGGCTACGGAGATTCTGCCACAATATATAAGGTAGACACCTGGGAAAAAGTAAAAACCCTAGCGGTGAATTCAGATCAAGGATCCGGCGTGGGTACTAATTTTAGTTTCAGCCCCGATGGAAAATGGCTTGCTGTTGGAGAAGACAATAGAACTTCTAAAATTTACACCACCTCAAATTGGGAGCTCAGCAAGGTACTTGCCCCTGCAGAGGGATGGTGTGGTGGGTGCGGTACCTTTGTCTGCTTTAGTCCAGACAGCCGTTATCTTTTAAAGGTTTCTTCAAATAGCAAGCCCGAAAGGTATGAGGTTATAAGTGGTAAACTTGTCAATACTTATAATAAAATAGTAGAGGAGGCCACAAGCAGCGCATACAGCCCAGATGGCAGAACTGTATTGGCGTCGACAAAATCCTCTATATACTTATGGGATGAAACCACCGAAAATGCGAAAGACTCTCTCAAAGACATACCAGCTTTTAATGAAGTAGTTTTCAACAGCGATGGTAAGTCCCTGGTCACTGCAAATGACAACAATACGGCCTCGGTAATCCGAGTCTCCGACCATGGAGTAGAAGCTATTCTTACTGGGATTTTGAACGATACAGACAAGGGTGGAATAAATTATGACAGAGACAGCTATTGGGACTCATATATTGCAGAATACATTGGGCTAAAAAATAACCTCCTCATATCACCAGACGGAAAGTCATTTATTAAAGGAAAATCCGGCACCAAGGCTAGGAAATGGGACATTGTAACAGGTGCACCCGTCTATGACTACCAGGGACATGAGAAGGCCGTAATCTGTTTTGATTATAGTCAAGATGGGAAGCTCCTGGTCACCGGAGACGGCGCGGGAACAGCTATACTTTGGGACGTAGAAAGTAAAAAAATTATACGAAGGATTTCCCACCACACCCAGCCAATATTTGACATTAAATTTAGTCCCGATGGCCTTTCTATCATTTCATGTAGCTGGGATGCAACAGTCAACATCTGTGAGACAACTACAGGCAAGTCTATCTCAAAAATCGATCTACAGACCTATCAAAAGTATTCAGTTTATTCTATTTCCCCCACACCTGACGGTTTATATCTGATAATGGGAAATCTTAATAAATCCCTGGAAATGTGGGAGCCAGATAGTAAGTCTGTTGTGAGGACATTCATAGGACATACTGACGTTGTGTCTTCAATTTCTTTCTCTCCCGATAAAAAGCATATGCTCACATCATCATGGGATGGCACTGCAAGATTGTGGGACATGCCATCGGGACTAATGGTGAACAAATATGTCGGAAGCAATGGCGGGTTAAATATTTCCCTGTTTAGTCCAGACGGAAAAAAGGTGATCACAGGAGGTGCCGATCGGGTGATTAGAATCTATGAAAAGGCCACAGGAAAGCTAATTTCAACTTTACAGGGCCACCAAGCAGGAATAAGTAGTATTAGCTTAAGTCCAGATGGTAAAACGCTCATTTCGGCCAGCTTAGATGAAGTTATTAAGATTTGGGATTTTGAAAAGGGCATTGAATTTTATGAACACATTCATATTGGCACCAAAGATTGGATGGCAAAAACGAAAGATGGCTATTTCAATGCAACTGAAGGCGCGAGAAGTTCTATTCACTTTGTGAGGGGAATGGAAAGCTTTAGCGCAAATCAATTTTTTGAGAAGTTTTATAGACCAGAATTATTGCCCCAGCTGTTTCGAAAGCGTGTCGATAAGAATTTACAGGGTATAAACGAAACAATAAATATGTTTCCACCGCCAACATGCAAAATTGCGACGTTACCAATGGAAGGAGGTCTGCAGGCATCGGTTTTTGTCAAACTGATAAATGAAGGGGGAGGCATAGAAGATATTAAACTTTTGCACAATGGCAAGAGAATCCAGCTTAACAGTCGAGGAGCACTGCCAGATACAAAAAAAGGGGAAGAGATAATATACATCGATACACTAGACCTGGTAGGGGGTACAAATGTATTTACGGTATCTGCATACAGCGACAAACGTATAGAATCTTCACCTACAGAAACAAAAGTCTTTTCAGATAGAAAAGAAAAAAATGCAACCTGCCATATCCTTGCAATTGGGGTGGACAAGTATAAAAATTCTGCGTTAACGTTAAACTTTGCTAAGGCAGACGCTGAGGCGATTGTGAATTCATTCAGTA
>DASVUU010000759.1:0-8493 GCA_036386935.1 Cytophagaceae bacterium
AAACACAAAGATGGCTGGACCCATTTGATTGAATACTCTATAAAAGCTTAGGATGATCTAGGAAAATGACATTTAAACGGCCTTGATTTAATTCTCTATCGATGATTGCATAATATTGACATCGGACGATCTCGAGACGTATACATACAACTAACATGTACTAGAAAAGCTACAAAAGCTTTTGCCTTATATAATGACTAAGGAAATAAATACGTCAGTTAATAAATATTAAAAATATGGGCGCTTATACCATAGCAACCTCCACTCCTCAGAAAAGATGCGTTAGAAAATCCTAAACGTTAGCCGAAAGGTGGTACCCTGCCCCTCTTGACTTTCCACTTCAATTTTACCACCCGCGTTTTCAATAATTCTTTTAACTATATAGAGACCAACACCCGAGCCTTCCACGTGTGTGTGATATCTTTTGAACATTGTAAATATTTTATCTAACTGGTTCCCGGGAATACCGAGCCCGTTATCCTGAATTGTAAGCACAAGAAAATCGTGCTCCGTTTCCGTCTTCACCAACACCGATCCGACCTTTGACGGATCTGAATATTTTAAGGCATTGCTAATAAGGTTAAAAAATATACTTCTCAGGTTTTTCCTTGAGAACTTTATTTGAGCCCCGCCGGAGAAATCGTTGTTCACAGTTCCTTTATATTCATATACCTCTCTTGCTAAAGAAAACATAACCTCTTTAAAGAATTCCTCAACGTTGATAATCTCCTCGACCGCATCAGTTTCTTTTTGAATTTTCGCTATCTCAGTTAGTTCGTTTATAACGGTTTTGAGCCGTACGAGGCTTTGATCTACTAAAGGAAGAACGTCCTTTCCCCTTTCCGAAAGCAAACCTTCATCTTCATCTGATACCATATTCAATAGCCCTTCAAGATTTGAAACTGGAGACTTCAAATCATGCGATGCTGTGTATATAAAGTTGTCAAGGTCATTGTTTATGTGAATGAGTTCCTTGTTCTTTCTCTCAAGTATTTGTTCAGAGTTCACTTGCTCGGAAATGTCGGTATTTGTTCCAAACCATCTAATAATCTTCCCTTCCTTGTCTTCTATTGGCTTCACCCTTGTCAGAAATGGACGAAAAACACCATCTGCTCCTCTGATGGGTATCACCATTTCAAAAAAGTCTCCTGTACTAATGGATTGTATCCATCGTTCGCTCACCTTAAGAAGTTCTTCTGGGTGAATTACTAATTGCCAACCCCATCCCTCCATTTCCTCTTTGTTGGTTCCTGTGTAATCATACCAACGTTGATTATACCAAAAGACAGCGCCATCAGGATTCGCCATCCATGCAAGGTTAGGAATATTATCTGCCATAGATCGGAATCGGTCTTCGCTTTCCTCCAATTTCATTCTTGCTAAAACTTGGCTTGTTACTTCTACAGCATGAGTCATAAATCCGTCTACCTCACCTTCTGCATTTTTAAGCGGCTCATATACAAAATTGAAGTACAAATTTTCGGTTTCACCATCACCGTTAGTATCCAATAGAATCAAAACTTCATTTCCAATAAATCTTTCTCCAGTCTGGTATACCTTGTTGATAATGTGATGAATGGGTTGATCTTCTATCTCCGGGAGGACCTCCAATAAAGGTTTGCCTATGATGTCTTCAGTTTTGCCCACAACATTTAAGTAAAGGGAATTGGCAAGTTCGAATACATAATTAGGCCCCCGAAGAATAGCTATCATGGCGGGTGCTTGCATAAAGACTGAATAAATATCCTCCTTTTGTTTCTCGAGTTGCGAAGTCCTTTCCTTAACTTTTTCCTCAAGTTCAATATTTATTTTCCTCAGTTCCTCTTCGGCCTTAACCTCTGCGGTAATATCGTCTGTGGAAAGAATGAACCCATCACCGTATTGCACCGCGACAATATGAAACCAATGGTTGAAGCCTTCGGCGTTGTAGTGTTGCTTAAAATTTAATACCTTTCCCTGTGCTGCCTCTACATATTTATCAAAAATACCGCTTGGCTTTACTCCCGGAAATAATGTATGGAGTCGATTACCAATAACCTCTTCTTTAGTTTTTCCCCAAAGGTTCAGTACAGAGGTATTTACCAAAAGCCATTCAAAATCAATTATCACCCCATTCTCATCTTTCACAGCCTTAAATACCTGAAGCCCGCTCAACGAGCTGTTTAGGACTCCTGAAAGCAATTCCTCACTATTTCTGAGTCTTTCCTCAGCTTTTTTTCTTTCGGTTATGTCGCGATTGGTAGCAATAATTTCTATAGGCTTTCCATTTTGATCCTTAATAGTCTTTCCAATAGATTCAAACCAAACGTAAGTCCCGTCTTTTCTCCTGAACCTGAAAACTGCAATGTTGGAGTCGGGGACTAAAGCTACCTCTTCGTATGCATGTTGCATATATGCAAGGTCCTCCGGATGATAAAAGTCAAATGCCGTCCTGCCTAACAATTCTTCGGCCGAATAACCTGTTATAGGGATGCATGAGGGGGAAATGTAAGTGATGGTGCCGTCAAGACCGTGTCTTGAAATAATATCTGTGGAATTTTCAGCGAGAAGTCTAAAGTTTTTTTCGCTCTCCCTCAGCTCATTTTCTACTTTTTTGACAAGGGTGATATCTTGCGCGGTTCCTCTTGTAATACGCCTCCCTTCCCCGTCTTCCTCACTATAGCCATTTTCTAGAAGCGTACGAATCTCGCCATTTGACCGTTTGATCCTATACTCTACCCTATAAGAACCCAGATTTTGCAAAGATGATCTTACAGAGTGCTGCATTCCAGGGAAATCCTCAGGATGAATGTGTTGAATAATCTCTTCACTGGACAATTTTCTTGAAGGATCGATGTCATAAATCCTATATAATTCATCTGACCACTTTATTTCCTTAGTTATAGTATTAAACTCCCAGTTGCCGACATTTGCAAGTGCCTGCGCTTCCCTGAGTATTTTTTCTCTTTTAGCTATTTCATCCTGTTTGATTTGAGCGAAGGCCTCAATAGCCAAGCCTCCTGTGAAGGTGTAGTAATCTTCGATTTCTTTGAGGAGCGGGTATGCGTCATTCTTATCAAGGATGAATTCGAAAAGAAATTTAAGGAAGGCTGATTTTCTCGCGTTATTGATTAGCACAATATCAGAGGCTTTGATCTCCTGTCTTGAGATTCCTGGAATTTTGTCCTCCTTCCAATTCCTTATTCCCATTTCCGCTGCCTCAACTCCTTCGCCGTCGGCAAATTGCTCTAGGAGAGTGCTTAAACTTTGTCGGGCAATCGTATAAACTTCCTCATCAGAAAGATGCGAGAACATCTTTAGCAGCGGAACATCTAGGGCCTTATAATTGGCAAGGACTTCTCGAGTGAACTCATGAAGCAAATTCTCCTTTAAAAATCCGGCGTACTGCTTTAACAAAGGCAGTTCAAGAGATAGCTTTTTCAACATACGCGGCAAAAATAGGTAGTCATAAGGTCAGAATAACGCTTTTGGAGTTGTAAAGTTGATATTTTATGTAACAGCTATGCACCCAAAGTCTACCGCTGCCTCTTCAAAATTATTACCTAAAGACACCAACCTCGCGACAGCAAACTTTTCTTTCTCTTCGAAATGAGAAAAACAATGGCAATTTAAAGCTACTGAAAAACTATTAATTTCCATCTAATCTCTGCTGAATCCTATCAAGTAGGAGTCGAAAGAGTAATAGTTTATAAGACAATTCCCAGGGCCACTTGTTCAATAAGGTTGTTATAAAAATTAAATTACAAGCCTCTTCTTGAACAACCTTTGTCTGTTCACCTTAGTACAGAAAGAAGATCTATAAAAAAATTTGTAATTTTTCAGGGGTGATTTAAGTGTACGACTCAATAAATGGATATTTGTAGAAGCTTGTTGTTTATTAACGGATTACCATAACTTTCGCAGCTAATAAAATTACACTTGAGTGTATTTAAATCTGCACAACTCTCTATTTATCATGTACATAAATCTTTTTTAAGTTGCATTTAACAATATTAATTTTTAAGTTTATAAATATTCTTTTAAAAAATTGCAATATTTCAATATCCATTAGTCATTAAAACCAATAAAATGAATAAACTGTACTTTCTGACAAAAGCCTTCTCAAAGCATCTAGCAACGGTTGTGGTCCTTTCGTTGATATTTAATATCGATATAGAAGCGCAATCATTTCCCTACCCATCTATCGGTGCGATGAAACTGCCGTGTTCTACTGAGACATTACCAGACGTGGTGATAAATGTGACCTTACCCCCTTATAATGCCGACCCGACAGGAAAAGTCGATGCTACAGCAGCTTTCAATTTAGCGTTATCCAAAACTTATTCTTGGGTTTATGTTCCAAATGGAAGGTATAAGTTTTCAGATAGCATTACATGGATGACTGAAATTGATCAAACGACCGGGCCAAAAAAAGGTAGAGGCGGAAAAAATATTGTTATGTGGGGGGAAAGTCGTGATGGCGTCATTCTCCAACTTGACAATAATGCTCGAGGGTTTTCTGATCCCAAGAAACCTAAGCCCTTCATTTTTACTGGAGAGGATAGTCCCGACAGATTTAATAATTCAATTCACAATGTTACTATTTTAACCGGCTCTGGAAATCCTGGTGCAATAGGATTAAGACATTATTGTAGCAATTACGGTGGACTATATAATGTGACCATTAAGTCTGGAGATGGAAATGGAGTAATTGGGCTTGATAAAGGATATAGCAGGGCAAATGGTCCGCACTTCACTAAAGGTGTCTTGATAGATGGATTTAATATAGGAATCCATACTGATTTTGCAATTGAAAGCGAAACCTATGAACACATCACACTTCAAAATCAAAAAGTGACTGCGTGGCACAATGCTCGTCAGGTGCTCTCAATACGAGATTTAAAAGTTATAAATGGCCCTGCAACAGCACTTATTAACGAAAGTGGACATGTAGTTTTGCTTGACGGAAACTTGGCTGGGACGGGAGCTGCAGCAATAAAAAACTTTGAACCAGCCAAATTGCTCATTAGAAACCTTACAACATCAGGTTATACCAAGGCTCTGGACGACCCGCAAAAACCCGTTCTGACCAAAACCATCACTGAATGGCTCTCTAATGATGTTGTAAGCCAATTCCCAGCAGAGAAACTCACCACACTCAATTTACCTATCAATGAGACCCCGACTGTCGCCTGGCCGAATCCAACGCAATGGGTGAATGTACAAGATTTTGGCGCGACACCTAATGGGTCGTGTGCAACGCCTACCGCTTGTAGACCGTGTGACGATGATGCTCCAAAAATCCAAGCTGCAATTGATGCTACCCTTCCGGGCAAAAGTAGAGCTGGCGCAACCACGCTGTACATGCCGGGAAACTATAGACTTAGATCTAGCGTGCGTATTCGCGGAAGTATAAATAGGATCATTGGTGCCGGTGGTGGTGCAGGCGGTCCTTATAATGGAAAAGTAGATTATACAGGGGAGCAGGTGCCCACTTTATTCATTGTGGATCCAACAAGTGCTCCAGTAATTGTTTTCGAAAATTTCACACAAGGTGGGGCCGCCAATAATAAGATAAACACAATAGAAACCAACGGAAAAACGGTAGTTTTTAGAAATATGGGCTTAGATTCATTGAATATTACTGGAGGCGAAGTTTATTTGGAGAGCGTTGCACTAGGGAATGCTTCTTTTAAGAATAGTAAAGTTTGGGTAAGAAATCTGGATCCTGAAAGAAAAGGTGCAAAAGTTACCGTTGATGGAGGTTCTTTCTGGTGTCTTGGATTGAAAACGGAAGGCGATGGAGACATTGTAGTCGCTCGAAACAACGCAAAGGTCGAGGTATTTGGGGCGTGGGTATATTCTCAAGATGACTCTCGCAATCGTCCAATGTTTGTAATAGACAATTCGGATGTGTCAATCAATTTCTTTGAATACAATAGCCGATGGGGTACGCCTTATGTTGATCTAATAAAAGAGACTCAAAATGGTCAAACGAAAACGATTGTAAGGGGAGCACCCTCTACCTGGTACCCGACACCTGCTCCTATAACAGCTCCTACTTATCCTGCGTATTGGAGTAACAGAAATGATAACACAGGCGTGACCCCCGACGGAGTGGTTGGAAGTAATATTGTTCTATTCAGGAGTTTCAATAAGACCGTTGTTACGGACAATGAATCCCCACTCATAACGAAAGATTATAAGGTCTATCCAAATCCAGCGTCAAATGAAGTCTCAGTAAGTTTAGAGGGCGTAGCGGTAAATAGCGATGTTGTGATAAAGTTAATCGACCTAACGGGCAAAACCTTTGCTTCCGACAAGTTTACCTACATCGGCAATCCCTATACATTTTCTGTAGCGGAAAGGCCTTTAGGATTATACTTCCTGAATGTAAGCGACGGAATAAAGGAGAAAACCACTATGTTGATGATTTCAAGATAGTAACGCCTCAATGGCTTTATGGTCCCCCTGTAGATAAGTAAAGCAGGGCTGTATTAAAACTATAATGCATAACGATTCTGTTTAAGCCAGGATCTAAAGTAACCCAGCTGAGGCTGCGTTATTAGGCACCTTTGCAATTGTAGATTGGCGAACAGGTGTAGTAAGGAGAAAAATGAGCTCGACGAGCCCATTTTTCTCCTTATTTACTTTTGTTGGCAGCTTATAAAATCCGGAACTAGATAATAGCCTCGCAGCTAGAACATATTGAGAGCCGCCTTCTCCTGCAACAATTGACAGATATCCACGACATTGGTACGCAGTCTTGTTCAAAATTTAAAGGCAAGCGAACTTAAGACAAAGGCATTGTTGTTTTTCAGCGTCACATCTTCGAGAAATATCTTATCCTTGGACCTAAATAATCTGCCTTCGATCCTCCAGACAATATTGCTGTCGAATCGATAATCAAAATTGAGGGAAGGCGACAAGGTCTGAAATCCTTTATCATCTCCAAGATTAATCATTACTCCAGTTTGATCATCATAATATTCAACTCTGGCCGCGAAAGCTATTTTTTCTGACGGTCTAAATCTTACTATCAAATTAGGGTTATACCAAACATTGCTGCCCGTGCCGATTCGCTTTTTTTGAAGCCCGATATCAAGTGCCGCAATGACGCTTACTTTCTTTAAATCTACGAGCAAATAAAAATTGTGAAAGTACCGCCTAGAATGAAGAGAGTCATATCCAGGCTTTTCTTTTCCGAGATAAGTACTAGAGTTTATAATGACATTATTAATGGGCTTGAATTGAATTTGAGCACCTACAGCTTTATTGTCATTGTTCTCAGTGATATTTTGCCACCCGTTTAACACCAACCCTGAGAACATCCATTTCTCACTCGCAATATAGATAAGCCTTACTCCAGATTCATAATAGGGCGTATTCTCCGCCATCATTGAACGTGACAAGGTAAGGTTATCAATCGATAGCGCTGACTCTGTCCCGATATGTGAAGGAAATATGCCGGCATCTAGCCATAAATTTTTTGCTATCCGATAACCCGCATAAGCTTCATATATCATTCTTAGTAGATCTGGTTCCGCCGCATAATTTGAACGTACGTAGGTGCCAGTATGAAACGCAAATCCACCTCTGACTTTTTCGGTACTATATTTTAAACCTACGACGGCATTGTTTAAAGCGAATTCATTGTGCCGGTTGTGAGAATATATGAAACCTGGGCGGTTGTGCGACGCTGGGTTGCTGAAGTCATAAGCATAATAAAAATCGACAAATCCCCAAACGGTTAATGGCGAGACTATGGAGTCGGATTTTTGGCCAAATAGTGGATTGCAACACGTAAGTATTGCTAGTATGGGTATGAATATTTTCACAGAGGCTTTAATTGGTCAGGGGTGTCACTCCTTTTCATGGAGAACATTAAGTTACTAATTGATACTTGTTCATAGCGACCAAAACTAATATGGGCAATCATTATGATAATTATAAATTCGTCCTAAACTCACTTCAGTTTCCGGCATCTGCCTTAAAAATGTATAGGACGGTCCAGCAAGATAATGCAAATCTTGAAAGTCCCGCCTGCATACAAATAGGTGCTTAAACCCATTTCCTCATCTTTATGTTTAGAACTCGCAAGCATTTTGCCACTTCAGGTCGCTAGACTTACAAATTGGCTTGTAAAATATTAGCTCGGATCGACAAAAAATAGAGAAAAATTATTTTTTTAACTTTGTTCTCGTACTTTTGGAGGGTGAGGAGAACCAGAAAATCATATTTTAGTAGGATTGCAATTTATTTGCTGCTAATCTATGTTTTAGGATTTTTTAAAATTTATATGCCTTACTTAGACTATCATATAAATTACGATTACATTTCAACGCAGCTTTGCGTGAATAAAGACAAGTCTGAGCTGAACTGTAAGGGAAATTGTTATTTGAACAAACAATTAGCGAAGACAGCTGAGAAGGAATCTCAAGACAAATCGATTTCTCAAAAACTTTTTGATTGCGTTGAAACCTTCAAACACGTTGAGAGCATTTTGTTTTTAAA
>DASVUU010000760.1:0-3394 GCA_036386935.1 Cytophagaceae bacterium
GGCAATCACACCACTAAGCAAAGCGCCCATTAGACCGGTTTTTCCACTCTTACTAGCTCCGATGAATGAAGTTATGTTTCCCGGGGTTGATATTGTATTTCCTTCTATGCTTATTAAAGGCTCTGGCTCCTCTATAGCGTCATTTAAATTAAACTGGCAGGCTTCAAGTCTATCTAAAAAAGTAAATTCTCTAGTGGGCTTATTTTTGATTGCTTCATTGATCAAGCTGGCGAAGGTTCTAACATTTAGCCATTCAGAATTATCAAAAACTATATCTCCGTCATTAAATGCTTTGAAATAGTCTGTAACATCTTTACCAAGGCCTTTCTTGGTCAGCTCTTCAGGTAATAGTATCCTGGCTAATCCATGTTCTTTTGCAAGTTTATCTGATTGCTTTAACCCGGTTTCATCTATATCATAAATTACTATTACTTCCTTAAATTTATCTTGAAGCTTCTTAAGTACATCCTTAGGTAGATCTGCGGTTTCAGAGTTTAAAGTAATCGCTGGATAACCAGAAGAGGAGAGGGTGAGTACGTCTTTTTCTCCCGCAGCAATAAATACATTGTCCCCATCTTTTAATTGATCAAACCCGAAAGTAAAATCATTAGGCTTATCACCCAACCATGAGAATTTGTACTTATCGAAAGGGCGGTATATTTTGTAGACCTTGTCCTTTACGACTTGGTAAGCAAATATAGGGTTGTCAATGGCTGAATTGATCGTGTACTCTTTCCCGTCGCTATTGGTTTTGCTGTAACTCTCAACTGATAATACACTGTATTTATCTATTGTTTCTGATGTGATCCCTGATTGGCCCCAGAAATATAGCTCCTCAGGGTTGAACGCTTTCAATTTAATGCTGAATGGTTTCGCTTTTGGCTCTGATGACTCCGGAAGGCTAGGCGCCTGGATACCCAGGTCCCCCAGATCAATGGAAAAATCGTTAGCTACTATCTTAAGGGCTTCTGTAAAATCAACTCCTTTGATCTTCATTACTAAGTCAAAGCAACTTCCTTTATCGCCTGTGGCTGGATCGATAAACCGAAATTCACCGTTAGCTCCTTTAAAAATGTGAAATGAAGGAGTTTTTTGGCGTTCGATTAAGAACGGGTTGCTGATCTGTTGTTGTTCTCTTAGACTTCCCTTACTGTGAAATGGAGATAAGTAATAATCTAGTATTGATTTAGAATCAATCTTGGATAAGATCGTGTCTTTAAGCATTTCTAACTCCGATCTGTAGGTTAACTTTTTTCTCTGCGCAATACAGTTTAACCAAGTCGTAAAACTGCTCTACCGATATACTTAAAACGTTGCAAACGTATAGTATACTTTCGTTTGATGGCGCATAAAATTGGTCCTCTTTTTCTAGCCTAGAATTGAGATACCAGAAAACATATTTTTTTTGACTAGAAAATTCTTCTATCTTTGTCATTCCCTAAACGATTTTTAATTAATGAAAGCCTTTGTCTTGCAGGACTTAGGCTTTTTTATTTTGTTGGAGTTGGAGTCATAGCCGCTTCAATCTCTTTAATAGAGAAATATGGCTTTCTGAGGATATATTTGGGAGTGATTATCTTCCGTTCTATTAGTTTATAAAGAAAACCCTTAGAGCAGTCTAGTGCGCTAACTGTCTCATTAAACGAAAGAAATGTTTTATTATGTTCCATAGTAGTTTCAATAGGTTTATTTCGAACTATCTATGTCAAAATTCACAAAAATGGAGTGTAAAAAGTAGGGTAAACCTATACCTAATTTATAGATAGGCTTACCCTTTTAAGTAGCTTCTAATATATTCAGCTTTCCCGTCCTTAGGGTCTATAGGAAAGAAGCCGTTAGATAGTTGAAAAAAGTCGTATATAAAAGAATATATTGTTTCCTTTTTGGTAAAAACCTTTTCGTTGTATAGATATTGATATAGCTTTTTTGCTTTTAGCTTAATACGCCTCGCGTAAGGAGTTAGGGGGCTAAATTTATTTTTCTCTAATTCCTCGACATCCCAACAATCCATATCACGGTACACGTTTTTCTTATTAATGAATTGGTAAATCAAGTTGTTTATCCGCGCAATAAGTCTAGGGTCAGTTATTTTAACTCTTCCCTTCGTTTTCTTATTTAATACGATTTCACTAAAATCTACTTCTCCAGGAGTCCAAAGATCTTCCTCGATTCTGCGTGTAATTTCGCTTTTGAGAAGGTTTATTTCTTTTACTCTATTTCTTTCTGCAATTTCGATCTGCTTCTCTTTTTTTATATCCTTCTCATCTGATGGCTTAAGATCATTATAGATTGGGTAAAAGTCATCGCAAAAGTCTTTATGTATTTTATATTCATTTAGCAATGAAGATATCTTTCTATTTCTCAAACTGCTGCCTCTCCAAAATAGAACTTCCAAAGGATCATCTTTATGTTCAACATCTGACCAATTACCTTCTGGTTTATTAGGAATGAATATATATGGATAATTGTAGTAAAAAGCTAGAGTATCGATTGATTCTCCTTCCGTTAATCCTCGGTTGATAGCACTTTGTTTATAGCCAATATAATAGCCGTGATAATTTCCGAAATATTTATCAAGCCTTTTATAATCTGGAAATAATCTTCTACCACTTTTAAATTCTATCCTGTTGCTCATGTTTTGGTTCGATTCCTAATAGGTGTTAAAATTTGACCGTTACTTTATTTTGATGAATTAATAAATAGTTACTTATAAACTGATCAACTTTTGACGTTGAGCTATAGGTGAAATTAATTTTTAAATGTGCTTCGGAAGCACTTTATAAAATTCTAAATACGGGATTATCCCGTATTTTAACACCGGCAGAAACGACATTATATTTTTAATTTAATCTATAATATGGGTAAATCCCATATTATAGATCGTATCAAACTAATGTATTGCTAATCAGAACTATCCAGATTTGGATTGTGTCTAATTATTTCCGTTGGTATAACTTTTAATTAGAGTTTCTGTAGTCCTTTCTGGATCTGACTTTTTTAAATCACAAAAGTCAAAGATATAAGCAAGGTCCATAAGAATATCTATTGAATATCTCTCATATCTATACCCAGAGGCCCGTTTAACATACGACGTTAGTATTGATTCCAATGCATCTCTATAGGGGGAAAAATGCTTCTTGTCATCTTCGATATACAGCGTCGGTCTGTCTTCGTATTCGAGAGAGAAAAACGTCAAATATAAGCTATGGATTGGGCCAGATATCTTTCTTACCTCCTCGGCGGATAATTCATCCATAGTAAATGAATTAAATGTTGCTTGAGTTAAGGCGTGATTGATAGCTGGAAATCCGTATTTATCTAATAAGTTTTTAAATTCTGTTTCTATATCCTGCATATCTGGTTCTGGCTCGTTTATATATTTCCAATGTGCTTC
>DASVUU010000761.1:0-6063 GCA_036386935.1 Cytophagaceae bacterium
CAGAATATAAAACAACCTTGTAACTTCCCTCTTTTAAAAAAGATAGATTCAGTGAAATTTCTTTTTCGATACCTTCTCCATTTGCACCCGCTACAAACCATTCCTCTCCTTTTTGTCTGGCCAATACCATCAACTTGCCAGGCTCACCTTGTAGAAATTTAGTCTCATCCCATGTCACAGGAACTGCTTTTAAAATAGCTTTTATTTTAGGATTCAGGTTTTTGTAAGGCGCGGCCCTATCTGCAAAATGTTGGATACCGGACTCAAACAGTACTGATAATGCAAGTTCATGTGCATTGGATGTAATATGAGGGCAGCACTCGTAGTCACTGAACGTTACTGGTGTATAGTCCATGGGTCCTACAACATTACGGGTACACATTAGCACGGTATTGTGTACTGGGGCGTTTTTATTGAACAACGAATCATAACCGGTATATTGTTCAGCACCTCTCACAGCCTCCAGAGAAACCAAATTAGGATAGGTTCGCGACCATCCCCTCGGTAATGTACATCCATGGAATACGACCATTATCTGTTCTGCAGCTGCGTCTCTTAAAATCTCCAGGTACAATTTGATAATATCTTGCTTGTCGGATCCGAAAAAATCGATTTTTACTGCCTTTACGCCCCAAGCTCTTAACTTTTTAAATTCCTCTTTCCGTCTTGTTGAATCACTCATAATGTCCCTTGGACGTTCAGATACGTCGTTGTGGGAGCCGCCCGAATTGTACCATAATGAAAGTGATACACCTTTGGTGTTTGCGTACTTCACTAGATCTTCAATGGTGCCTCCTTCCATTATGTCCCAATTGGCATCAGCAAGAGAATATTCCCAACCCATATCTTTTGCTAGGTCTACAAAGGATTTTAGGCTACCATAGTTTTTGCTGCTTGCATGGTCACCCCACCAGCTCCAAGAGGCTCTTCCCGGTTTTACCCAGCTTACATTACCCAATTTATTGGCATCAGAAAGATGATGTACAAGATTGGATTCCACTATGGTACCTAGAGTCTTTCCAATAATAATTGTTCTCCATGGTGTAGAGAAAGGAAGCACCGATGTAGCATCAATATTTCCCTTTCCTAAGCCTTCGTTGACTTCAGGTTGTCGAATTTTATAAATTCCGCCTTCAGCTGCTATACAATTTACAGTAGTTAATAATTCAGGTAAAATATTTTATAACGTCTTAAGCGGATCAGATACTGTTATAAAAAACTCTCTTCTAGGGATCACAAGAATGGATGAGCAATTTAATGAAAACCTGATTTTCACAGGCACAACCACTCACTGTCAGGAGAGGAAATACTCCAGCTATTGGATTCTCCATTTTTGCTATTCTCCTTACAAGAAAAAAGAGAAATCGACAATGCAAGGCTGGTAATAAAAAGCCGATAAAGGTTTTTCATGAGGAGTGAAGTTTGGGTTACGGGTGGCAAGATAATAATGAATATTTAGGTTAAAAATAGAATATCCTCATCTACCTGAAAAAATGGATTCTATTTGTAATGCATTGAAAAATTGAATTAACGCAGGAAGTCGCTTGCTTTTGCTTGATTGATCTACGAGAGAACTTAAAGATAATTTCGGTGAATACAATTATGTTCTAAAATACGAGGTATAGTAGGAAAATTTATGCACCTCATTTTATGGCCGCATAGTAAGTGTCAATTTAACATGGACTTAAATTTACATTAGTCTAATCAATGTTGTTATCATATCAGTTGTGAGGGCGGACTATAATCTTCGTGGACAAAAAGAAACAAAAAAGGGCGTAAGTCTGATTTAAAGCCCATATACAATTTATTCCTAGATTTTAAAGATAAAAAATTATCCGAGTCTAAGGTAGTAAGTAGCAGACTCCCTATAAGGCGTGGCTAATGGTATAAGAACTTCAGAGGTGGGAGTATGTATTTAGTATAAAAAAAGCCACAACGAATGCTGTGGCTTTTAAAAATTACCTTCTTATTTTTCTCATAATCCAGAGTACCAGTGCTACCACCAAGAATACTCCTATTACACCTACCCAAAGACCTGCTTTGAAAATATCTCCAATAACCTCACAGCTCGAGAGCACAATAGCAAGTACACCTAATAAATAGAATTTTATATGTAGTAAGTTTTTCATAATCTATCTTTTGTTTAAAAATATAATATGAAAACTACTTGCCTAGGGTTTTGTTTATATCACTAACGTTCCAAAACAAACGTCCAGAGATCTTACTTTACCTTCTCAACTTCTTTTTCTTCTAATACTGGCACAGGAGCTTCTGTCAAACCTTTTATTTTAGCTCTGATTTTAGCTTCTATCTCGTCCATCATTTCTGGATTGTCCAAAAGAAGGTCTTTTACAGAATCTCTGCCTTGACCTAATTTGTTTCCAGAGTAGGAGAACCATGAGCCTGATTTTTGAATGATTTCTAGCTCAACTCCTAAATCGAGTATTTCGCCTACCTTAGAGATTCCTTCCCCATACATGATGTCAAACTCAACCACTTTAAATGGAGGCGCCATTTTATTCTTCACAACCTTTACCTTGGTTCTATTTCCGATAATGTTGTCTGCACCTTCTTTTATTTGGCCTATTCTTCTTATATCCAACCGCACAGAAGCATAAAATTTGAGCGCATTACCACCAGTAGTGGTTTCCGGGTTTCCAAACATTACCCCAATCTTCTCACGAAGTTGGTTGATAAAGATACAGCAGCAACCTGTTTTGTTTATCGTTCCGGTTAGTTTCCTAAGAGCTTGAGACATAAGTCGAGCTTGCAGACCCATTTTGCTATCACCCATCTCCCCTTCCAATTCGCTTTTAGGAACCAATGCAGCTACCGAGTCAATAACTATAATGTCGATTGCACCTGACCTGATCAAATGCTCTGCTATTTCTAATGCTTGCTCGCCATTGTCTGGTTGAGAAATTAATAGATTTTCTGTATCTATTCCTAACTTCTCAGCATAAGTCTTATCGAAAGCATGCTCTGCATCAATAAATGCCGCCATGCCGCCGGCCTTTTGGGCTTCAGCAATGCAATGCATTGTAAGAGTAGTTTTACCAGAAGACTCTGGACCGTATATCTCTACAACTCGTCCTCTTGGAAGGCCCCCAATGCCAAGTGCAATGTCTAGTCCTAACGAACCCGTTGGAATAGCCGGGATATCAACCACCCTATCATCGCTTAACTTCATTACGGTACCTTTCCCGTAGGTTTTTTCTAATTTATCTATAGTTAGTTGTAATGCCTTAATTTTTTCAACATTCTTTATCATAATTTTCTAAATAACAGAGTTAATAAAAGGGATTTATGCTATGATTAAATAATTAGTTTGCTAAATCTTTTATACAATATGCAAATATACTAAAAAAATTAGCAAAGCAATAGTTTAGAATTAATTAACAAAAAATATTTAATAATAATTTAGCCGGATAAAAATACATCGGAAATTATAATTTCCATTCCTTCAAAATGATAAGTTATTCACATAAAATAAATACAGCTACTGCTATATATCTAAGTTGATATTGTAGATTATCATTAGGTTTGTAAATATTAAGACCATTCTACCGATTTTCTAAAGTTTTTATGAACCTAGTATTTAGAAAGATCAAACAGGCGTCACTCAAAAGGAAAATATTTTATGCGGCAATATTAGCCCTGCTAATTCTTGTCGCCTTTAATCTATCCTTAATAATTTATGGGGTTACACAGGGAGTAGGCCAATTGACCATAGTGTGGAATTCTCGACTAGTGGAGGAGGTTCTCAAAGAAAATAATATAAGCGAGGATACAAAATCCAAGATTAGACTTGTACAGGAAATCAGGAAATTTGCTTTTGATTCCCTTGGATTGAAGCACTCTGAAAATTATACCACTTTTTACGATCAAAAAGGAAAGCCAATACTATGGATCCTTACTGCAGCAGAGGCCTATCAGCTAAAGGCGATCGAATGGTCTTTTCCTTTGCTAGGAAGTTTCTCCTACAAGGGATTTTTCGATTTGGAAAGAGCTAAAAGAGAAGAAATACCCTTAAAACAGGAAGGTTATGACACCTCTATTGATGAGGTTGGCGGATGGTCAACATTAGGCTGGTTTAAAGATCCAATACTTTCCAATATGTTAGAAAGGTCTCCCGGAAGTTTAGCTAACCTTATTATTCACGAACTTACGCATGGCACTTTGTACGTTAAAAACAACGTTACTTACAACGAAAATTTAGCCAATTTTGTCGGTGATAGGGGCGCTGAAATGTTCATTTATCATAAGTTTGGACCGAACTCAAAAGAACTAGACCAATATAGGAAGAGAAAAATGCTCTCCACGAAACACAAAGAATTGGTCCTTCAAGGCGCGGACCGATTGGATAGTTTATATAAAAGTTTTGGTAAGCAAATACCTATCAGTAAAAAGCAGGAACTCAAGTCACATCTGATTAAAGAAATATCATTTCAGATAAATGAGTTGCATAAAGATTATTCAGTTAAATTCAAGGAGGACCTTGATAGCCTAAATAATACCTATTTTTTAGATGTAAAAAGATATAATGAAAAGCAAAATCAATTCGAAGAAGAGTTTAAATATAAATTCAATTCTGATTTTAAAAAATATATGGCTTACCTTAGGAAAACCTATCCCTCCTTATAGATGATTATACCTTTTAAAGTATTTGGTATATACTTTGCATAACCGAATATATCTCGCCTAATAAATGAAGATTTCGATAAAGTATATTTTATTAACAGCTCTTACCATTGTGATACTTTTGTTAAGACAATACGCGGGCAAAGTTGCTTTTTTACTACTTACACTTACACTCTCCTCTGGCTTTATCTCAGGGGATAAGTATAAAGTTGTTACCTGCTACGGCACAGGCGAGGAACTACAATTTAGAGTCCATTACGGAATGATCAATGCGGGAGAAGCCACCTTGGAGGTAGGCGAAAAGCTCTACTTGGTAAACGAAAAAGTCTGCTACAAGGCTTCAGTTACCGGTAAATCCACTGGAGCATTTGATTTTATGTTGAAGATAAGAGATACGTGGGGTTCTTATATAGATACCGTTTCCCATCTTCCTCAAAAATCCTTTCGCAATGTTGAAGAGGGAAAGTATCGTTTGAAGGAAACCTCTATATATAATTATAAACAGGGCGTAATTAATATAGACCGAGAAACGAGGGACAGCAAAGAAAAGTTAGTGTTCAAGATCCCATTAGATGTCCAAGATATTGTAAGTGGATACTATTACCTCCGGTCGGTGGAATATACGAAATATAGGATAGGTGATACGATTGGCATCCAAGCCTTTTTTGATAATAAGCTTTATGATTTTAGGGTAAGGTACATGGGCAAATGTCAGTTGGAATGTAAATTTGGTACTATAGCGGCTTTGAAAGTGAATCCTATTATGCCTCCTAATGGTTTTTTCAAGGACGGAAATGCAGTAAACATGTGGCTTTCTGATGATAGAAATAGAATTCCACTTAAGATTGAAGCGCAACTCCGGCTAGGCTCGGTTGATATGGATTTGAAGGACTATAAGCGTTTACGTTATCCAATTAACTTTAAAAAGGATTAATTAATATAATTTAGTTCTATATTTATTTGTAGAATAAAGCTTAAAAGGAATTTTGAGCCTAGTATTTATTGAATGAATGCTAAACATTATCAATAGTATCAATGATTTTAACAATGAAAATTAACTTTAAAATGAGATCCACCATCTCAATCTTTTTGCTCACAATAGTTTGTAGTTTCACACAATCAAATGCAACCTCCGTGAAGGGTAAGTTTATAAATACTGGGAAAGCAAATTGGGTTTATCTTTTTAAACATATTGGTCCTGAATTCATAAAGAGTGATTCTGCAAAATTATCCGCCACACAATTTAAATTTAAGGAAAAGGATTTCTCCCGAGGGTATTACAGAATAGGCATTTCAGAGTCGAAATCCGCCCTGTTTATTTTAGGAAATGAAGATATTGAGATTGACGGAAATGTGCTCCTATTGCCATCACTGACCATTAAAGGTTCAAAAGAAAACGTATTATTGGCATCTTTCAATAGC
>DASVUU010000762.1:0-5875 GCA_036386935.1 Cytophagaceae bacterium
TCATCGATCCAAACTTTAAGATTCTAATAAACCTCGAGTACCAATTATGAAAGTCAAAACAGAAAAGGTGCCAGTGAGCATTTTTAAAGACAATGAAGAAGCCTCTGTATTTGTAGCCAATGAGATTGCAAAAGGCATCAAGCAGAAGCAAGCAGAGAAAAAAAACTTTGTATTAGGCCTAGCCACGGGCTCCACACCTGTGGGAGTCTATGAAGAATTGATACGGCTTCATAGAGAGGAATCATTAAGTTTTAAGAATGTAATCACATTCAACTTGGACGAATACTATCCAATGCTGCCAGACTCACTTCAAAGCTATGTGAGGTTTATGAAGGAGTATTTATTTGACCACATCGATATACCAAAAGAAAACATTCATATTCCTGATGGGACAGTAGCGAAGGAGAAGATTGAACAATACTGCCAGCTTTATGAGCAAAAAATAAAAGAGGCCGGAGGAATTGACCTTCAACTGCTTGGTATAGGAAGAACAGGACATATAGGCTTTAATGAGCCTGGCTCCACCCCTGAATCATTGACCAGGATAGTTACCTTAGACGAGGTAACAAGAATTGATGCTGCCAGCGATTTTTTTGGCGAGGAAAACGTTCCAAAAAAGGCTATAACTATGGGCATAGGGACTATCCTGACTTCTAAGAGAGTTATTCTAATGGCTTGGGGAGAAACGAAGGCCTTCATCATTAAAAAGGCCTTAGAGGAAAAGGTGACGGACGAAATTCCTTCTTCCTACCTACAGCTTCATACCAATGCCCTGGTCGTCCTAGATGAAGCATCGGCCAGTGAGTTGACAACCGTTAAAACCCCATGGCTAACAGGACAATGCAAATGGGATGATGCGCTAGTGAAGAAAGCTGTAGTTTGGCTTTCTCTTACAACACAAAAGCCCATCCTGAAACTCGATAATAAGACTTACATGGCCTATGGGATGGGCGACCTTCTAAATATCCACGGCTCCGCATACAACTTAAATATTAAGATCTTTAATCAGCTACAACATACTATTACAGGATGGCCTGGAGGCAAAAATAATGCAGATGATACAAATAGGCCAGAACGTAGTAAGCCTTTTCCAAAGAGGGTAATAATATTTAGCCCGCACCCTGATGATGATGTGATATCCATGGGGGGTACTTTTTCAAGATTAATTGAACAAGGGCATGAAGTACATGTAGCTTACCAAACTTCCGGAAATATTGCGGTCTTTGATGATGATGCCATACGTCATGTAGAATTCTTAAGAGATCTTAATGATAAGCTTGAGGTGAAAGCTCAATCACTCATACGCGAATTAGACGAGGCACTAGTTTCCATAGAAAAGAAAACCCAAGGTGCTATAGACTCTCCAACCGTTCTAGAGATAAAAGGTAGTATTCGCCGGTCCGAGGCCAAGGCAGCATGTCGCTATTTGGGCGTGCCACCAAGTCAGATACATTTTCTTGACCTACCCTTTTATGAAACAGGAACAGTTCGGAAAAAGCCGTTAGGTAATGAAGATGTTGAAATCGTTGCAGACATGATTAGAAAAGTAAAGCCCCATCAAATATATGCGGCTGGAGATCTTTCTGATCCACATGGTACCCATAGAGTTTGCCTCAAAGCTGTTTACAACGCGTTGGAGACATTGAAAAAAGAAAAGTGGATCAAAGACTGTTATTTGTGGCTCTACCGTGGTGCTTGGCAGGAATGGGAGATTGAGAAGATAGAAATGGCCGTTCCTTTGAGTCCTGAAGAACTGCTAAGAAAACGAAAAAGCATTTTCAAACACGAATCCCAAAAAGATGAGGCCTTATTTCCAGGAAACGACCCTAGAGAGTTCTGGATTAGGGCCGAGGATAGAAATAAAAAAACTGCTAAGCTTTACAATGACCTAGGCCTCGCAGAATATGAAGCGATGGAGGCATTTGTCAGATACAAGTTTTAGGCAAACTGGATCTTAATCAGGGATTTGGAATAATTATAAACCTATATAAATAAAGCCTAAGATGTTTCCCATAAAACAAATTCTTTTAGGATTAATTTCTGCATGTTGCTGTCTTGTGATTGCTTCTGCGCAAAGCTATTCCCAAGTTCCTCTGAATGGAAAAATAGAACAACTGAAGGGACGGCCTACGATTTTTATAAATAATGTTCCCACCTACCCAATGATATATGCGCTCACTGATCTGCCAGGGGGGCGCCTTACCTTTGAAGAAATGCCACAGCATAACATCGAGCGATTTTGCCAAGCTGGTATCAAGATGTTTTATTTTTGTTTGTTCCTTGATCAGATGTGGAGCGAGGATGGCAATTTCGATATCACCATCG
This sequence comes from Cytophagaceae bacterium, assembly GCA_036386935.1. GTDB lineage: Bacteria > Bacteroidota > Bacteroidia > Cytophagales > Cytophagaceae > DASVUU01. Next base: position 2,326 of record DASVUU010000762.1, read on the forward strand.
CACAAAAACAGATACGCGGAGTCCTAGAAGTCTGTCCAGACGCAGCCATTGTGATCCGCCTACACATGCACTCTCCAAAATGGTGGCTGGACAAACATCCCGAGGAGGCTGTGAGCTATGGAAGTGGTCCTGCCTTAGCAGATGGTAAAGGCCGTTTCATGCGCAGCCAACACGATGATCCAATCCGGCCTTTAAGGTATAGTATGGCCTCAGAAATTTGGAGAAAGGATGTCACAGAGAAAACCACATTATTCTGTAAAATGCTCTCTTCTGTTAAAGAAGGAAATGCAGTCGTTGGGATGCAAATAGGGGCAGGGGTTTATGGAGAATGGCACAACTGGGGAAGCGAGCCAGACATCAGCGTCCCAATGAATAATTACTTCAAAAAGTGGATTCGCAGTAAGTATGCCAATATCAATGATCTGAAAAAAGCCTGGGGCAATGATAAAATAGAATTTGGCCAAGTGAAAGTTCCCATAGACCATGACCACTCGATGTCTAAAGGAGGAGTATTTAGAGACCCCAATTCAGAAAGAAATGTTATTGATTATTATGAGAGTCATCATCAGCTGGTGGCTGATAACATAATTCACTTTTGTAGAACGGTTAAAGAAAACTGGCCGAGGCCAATAATAACCGGCACTTTTTACGGGTATGTATTTTCGTTGTTCGGAAGAGAAACGGCAATCGGGCATTTAGAGGTAGATAGAATTCTAAAATCTCCCTATGTTGATTACCTTTCGGGGCCACAGGCCTATTATCCAGATGCTGAGAAGGAAGGAGACCCGGCACGCTCACGGGGGCTTTTGAAGTCTTGTCAACTACACAAAAAATTATGGTTAGACGAATACGATACCCAACCTAACCTCACGAAGATTACTGATCCAGGATTTGATACTACCCAACCAGTTTACCATAAAACTATTCAGGCGGCTCAGGGAATAGTGCGACGGAATATTCTTTCGTCTGCAATCAAGGGAATGGGACTTTGGTTTTTTGACTTTGGAGTAGCGGGAGGTAGGCAATATACTGAACTTAAAGATAATGGATCCAACGGTTGGTGGGACTATCCTTTTATTCTTGATGATATAAAAAAGTTAAAAGTAGCCTTGGAGAAAAACAGAACCAGGGAGTATAAATCAGAGGCTGATGTGTTGATGGTATATGATACGAAGGTCTACTATCACCTATCTACGGATCCAAAATACACACACGTCAGCAATGTAGCAGTCAATTGGAATTCCCTCGCCGTATGGAAGAGCGGAGTGGGCTTTGATGCGATATACCTGCAAGATTTAGAAAAAATTGATCTTGACCAATATAAGGTTGTTGTTTTTAACAATACATTCACTATAAACCCTAGTCAGAAATTATTTATTGATAAAAATGTTAAAAGCCAAAAAAGAAATATTATATGGTTTTATGCTCCTGGTTATTCGGATGGAAATGACCTCGATACTAAAAGGATTTCGTCACTTACAGATATAAAGATTGAAGGACTAGAATTAGCGAATCCCGAAGTGTCAGTTACTGGGTTGACAACTGATGCTTTTTCATATAAAACGAGCGACACCGAAATAAGGCCTTTGTTTTTTGTTGCCGATAGTAAAGTACAAAGTTACGGTCATTTTTTATCTACAGATAAAATAGCAATTGCAAAAAAGAAATTCAAGGACCATGTTTCATGGTATGTCGCATTACCATCGTATGATCACAGCCTATTAGCAGGACTCTTAAAGCAGGCTGGCGCACATGTATACACTGAATCTGGTGATATAATTTATGCGGGTGACGGATTGTTAGGAATACATTCCAAGCGAGGTGGGGAAAGGGAAATTAAATTAAAATCGGGAAAAAAAATAATTGTTAACCTTCCAACAGGAACTTCAACCACTATTCTGGACAGCGAAAGTGGTGAGGTTTTTTATTAGAATCTGTGACAGATAAAATAAACGTGGGGTTTAATGTATATTATCCTCAATGCATCTTTAAGAGTTGAATTTAAATCCATTCTAACACAAAGCTTAATCTCAAAGAAAAGCATAACGGAAACGGCTGCCCTAACGGAATAGCGGCCGGTGCTTAAAAGAGTTCCGGTGTATTGTCCGTTCATTGTTTTGAAATTTAGACTCAGATGGCAATAGCAATTAAAACAATAATTGAATTAGAAACTTAAAATTAAAAATTCAGCTAGCTTGAAATAAAACCTAAAACGTGGACAAGCCTCTCTTAGAGCTTTACCTCGTAATGGAATGTTCTATCAGATGCATCCATGCATCTTTATGTTTCTTTTTTGTTTTATGAAGATCTATTAATGCCAACACTTTTTGCCTAAAAGTGGAAATAGTTGCTGACCGTAAGTTAATTTCATCCGCCATTTGAAGAAGGGTATTATCATCCCTTGTGCTAAGAGTAGTGCGGTAGGTGACATAAAATGCTTTTAAAATTGGAAACTTTATATGTTGGAAAATAGTACCGCTAGTAACCGACTCTATGTAAGAGCATTTGCCACACCGTCTCGAGTAGTTTTTCATTTCCGAGTAACCAGGATACTCACATTTTCTGCACTTGTGATGTTCTCTTGACTTCCATTTTGCTTTTGCTAAATAGTTGAAACATGCATCGTCGTCGGGGAAAATTCTTGTAAATTCTTTAAAATCCATCACTTTTTGAAATATGCGGGCTTTATCAGCCTTTTCAACATCGGATTTCAATTCTATATTATGCAATTTTAGCACTTCGTTCATGTTTTTGATTTGCTCGGTTCTCTCTTCAACCTTCCTTTCTAATTCCTTATTGAGCTCATCTTTTAGTCTTTCGCTGGCTCTTAAAGTATCCACTACTTTGATCACAGCCTTATCATGCTCGTTTCTTAAAAAATAATTTCTATAAGCAATAGATATTGCAAAAACGAGAACTTCCACTGCAGCAAGGTTTATGAAAAATGTATAGGAATTTATCTTTAAATCTAATAAGCCCCACTTGGGAAGAATGAATATAAGGTTACCTACCATTATTACTACGATACTACACATGGCAAGCAGTGCGGGTTTATAATTTTTAAAAGGAGTGGTAAGAATACAGATCAGTATAAAAAATTGAATAATAAGGTCTAGAATTCGGCTATCTAACTCCTGAGGTAAATGTAAAACATCTTCAAAAAGGTTGATCAATAGAAACATCACCCTAAGAATTGCGAAACCATAAAAAATGATCGGATAAATATTAGATCTTTTATAAAATTGGAGATACTCGAAAAAATAGAGAAGGAGTGAGATATGGACACCTGCATAGGTGAGGGTGTATACATTGTTGACTGACTTTAAAGAGTTGATTTCTATAAAAGAATTGAGGAATAAGAATATGTATCCGTTAAAAGTAAGTCTTGATAAGATAAGCATCACGGAGAATATCGCATAGTAAAGATATAATCTATCTTTTAGGAATATAAAAAAGATTAAGCTAAGAGTTGCGGCCAGAAAACTAAGGCCTATTAAAAAAAACTCCGAATTGGAATTCTTTATCTCGCCGGAAACAAATTGTCTTACAC
>DASVUU010000763.1:0-11459 GCA_036386935.1 Cytophagaceae bacterium
AAAGCGCCGAAAGCGAATACGCCATAATCTCCTGATCCTTTTAGTCCGTTTTTAACCAAATCGGAAAACAACTTCCTCTTGGCCTGCGGAGCCCAATAAAAAAATACTCCCAAGTCACGTTCATTGGCAATAGCGCTATTCAGCGCGTCATTGCGGTCCAAAGTAAGTCTATTCTGACTCGATTGCATATTTTCAAAACCATAGGGAACCTTGCTTTGTCCCATCCTAATTCTAAACTCATTCTTCGAATCCAAACCCAAGTCAAAGTAAGCATCACGGAGTTGTGCAAAATGCAGTGATGTATTGGAGACCGAACTGGCAAAGTCGGGTTGGATATAGAAATACATCTGTTTAGAAATCTGCCCAAATAAAATCACTCGTATCCGTCTTAAGAAGAAACCTCCATTCTCGCCCCAGCTTGCATCGCACTGTTGACATCTCAGTTTAGAATTGGTCTCCAGTAAGCGATTGTAGCGGAGTTGTACATACCCTCTAATAGAAATATCATCATACCATTTTTTATCTGGAGCAGGTGTTTTTTTCTGCTCAGCTATGCTATCGGTGTTAGTCTGTTCTGGTTGGATTACTTGGGCTTGAGATTGAACTGCAAGGAAGAAGCCTAGGAGGAAGAGAAGTAGATATTTTATCATTGTTAGGATTGCAATTTGGCTGCAAACCTACTTTTTAAATTTTTAGAAAAAAATGCGTAAAGCTTATGTTAATAATTAGGTAACAATTTATTAACAATTCGATAACATAACATGTGAATGATAAACGTCTGAAGCTTCGGATATTATGCTGATATTCTGTAGGATACTAGTCACTTGGTCGATTAAATAATTAGACAGCTAGATCTATTCCCTAACAATTCCTTAACAATTGCTTAACATGACTACAAGTTCTTTAAATAAACTCTAAATGTAGTTCCCTCGCCCACTTTGCTTTCTACCTCGATTCTACCACCGGCATTGTCAATAATTCTCTTGACCAAATAAAGCCCTATACCCGTACCTTCGACGTGGTCGTGCAGTCTTTTAAACATCGTGAATATTTTATTATCCTTCTTTAGGTCCATCCCAAGGCCGTTGTCTTTTACAATTAATAAAATGTAATCGTCTACTAGATCTGTCGTAATGGAAATTTCTGGCTTCTTATCAAAGGAGCGGTATTTAATCGCATTGCTGAGCAGATTGTAAACAATACTTTTCAAATTCTTTTTTGAAAATGTGATTAAATGGCATGCTGAAGTTTCAATTTCGATGTTCGCATTGCTTTTTTGTATCATGTCAGAAATACTGTCCATCACATCTTCAATGATGTCACAGATATTCTGCACTTCTATATCTTCGCCTTCCCCTTTTTGAATTTTAGTAATTTCGGTGAGGTCGAGTATGGTCGTCTTAAATTTACCGATCGATTGGTTTATCAGCCCCAAAATTTGCTCCACCTCTTTATTGCCGTTACCTTCTTGCAACAATACATCCTCTAATGTATAGACAAGGCCCTCAATATTTGAAACTGGGGCCTTCAGATCATGTGAGGCGGTATAGATGAAGTTGTCCAAATCATTATTGATCTTCAAGAGTTGTTCATTCTTCAGGCTCAAATCAAGATTCATCAATTTCAGCTGCTCTTTCGTTTTACTTAATTTATTTAAGGCTTCTTTCTGATCATCAATGTCAGTGCAGGTTCCAAACCATTTTATTATATCTCCACTTTTATCTTTTAGTGCTAATGCACGGCCTAAATGCCATCTATAAGCACCATCGGAAGCACGTTTAAACCTGTATTCTATTTGATAGTCGTTGCCAGTTGCAAGGCAATCTTTCCAGAGGGTAATACACCTTTCTAAATCTTCATTGTGTAACGCGACTGTCCATTCCCAATCTTTGGTTTCCTCGAAGGTAAGACCCGTATAGTCGTACCATCTTTTATTGAAATAGTCTAGGTTCCCATTCGGCTGAGCTGTCCAGAAGATTTGAGGCACGGTCTCAGCGATAAACTTCAATCTTTCTTCGGATTGCTTTTGGTCATCGATATCCGTTGCTGTCCCAACCCAAAGTATTATTTGTCCTTTCTCATTCTTGACAGGGAGGGCCCTGCTTATATGCCATCTATAAGAGCCGTCAGAGGCACGTCTGTACCTGCTTTCAACCGAGAAGATATCACCTTTAGAAAGTGCCTCAGTGTAGGTATTGAGCGTATGAGCAAAATCGTCGGGATGGAGAACAGTTTTCCATCCTAACTCTTTGGTATCTTCAAAAGTAATTCCCGTGTAATCATACCACCTTTGATTATAAAAATTCACCTCTCCAGATGGTAAGTTTGTCCAAGTCATCTGTGGAATGCCTTCTAGCACAAAACGTAATCTTCTAGCCTCCTTTTTGCTTTCTTTATCTCTCTTTAATTGGATGTCTTTCTCCTCAATGAGCTCATTTTGCAACTCTATGTGAGTTTTTATTGCTTCGATCTCGGCCTTCGAAGAGATGTCTGTCACGATCATAGAAAGGGCGCTGCCACCGTCTATTTCCATCACATTAATAGACATGGCATAAGGCACCCACGCCCCTTCTTTGTGTTGCAGAAGTAGCTCCCCTTTACTGCTTTCAGTCCATCCTTTCTCAAATATTTTCTCAAATGCCTGAAGAAAATCTGGAGCGACAAGCTTGTAAAATTGCGTACCTATTAGATCGTGGATAGGAGCTCCTATAAAATTTGCAAAGGAAGAATTACAGTAGATAAGTGTTCCCTCTTTATTAAGTATTAAAGCACCCTCATTCATCTTCTCCACCAATACCCGGTAGGTGTGGTCCGCACTTTGAAGGGTAAATATTTGTGGCCCTGTGTCCCCATGAACTGCAATGGCGTCAATAGCCCCAGTGCGGATTGCTTCAATGAGGTCATTAGCTTCTTCCAGCTCTTTCCTCAATTGACTTATTTGTGCTTGGTAAGAAAGATCCTCAGGATTAGTCATTAAATTCTTGCTTTTATATCAAGCGCACTAAGCACTTTTTTTAAGTCTGATAAATCTCCTATTAGTTTTCTCGTAGGCGCAGGGGATATCTTTATCAAGGTAGGCGCCGCAATGATTTGACTTTCAATAGCATGATCTGGCTCTTGATAAATATCAATTACTTCTAAATCATACCTGCCCTTCAGATATTCCTCGCATATCTTATTTATGTTTTCCACAGCACGACGTGAGTTCGGCGTAATACCTGTTATGAACAAACGTAAAATATATTTTTCGTTTTCATGGTCGTCAAATGAAGCCTCGATGTTTTGCAATTCGTTTGGTTCCATCTTATACTCCTAATGCGCGAATGTCCAAACCAACCAACACCTTCTCTTCATTTGAAAGGTCTCCAATTATTTTCCTTATTGGCTCTGGGACCTTCCTAACCAATGTAGGTATAGCCAATATTTGATCACCTTCTGCAAGCTGAGGGTTTTTTAATAGATCAATCACTTCTATTTGATATCGCCCTTCTAGATGCTCGCTGCAGTATCTTTTTAGATTGCTCAACGCAGTTACTGACTTTGAGGTATGTCCGGCAATGTAAAGTCTTAATTCCCAAAATTCTTTTGTATATTCCGCCATAACGTTATTACTCTTTATTTTTATTGCTGCTGTCAGAATCTGCAGCGTCGCCCTTCTGAATTTTTTCCAGCTCCCTTTCTTCAGCATCAATCCGCCTTAACTCCTCCTCAATGGATTCAAATTCTGTACGCATATTATCGATGGTCGCTTCCAGTATTTTTTTCTTTCGTGCAAGTTCTCTATCCTTTCTCTCAAGCACCATTTGCTTTGCCAATGCTTTATTTCGCTCTTCAAGCTGGTATGCTAACCGAGCAGAACCAGTAAGTATACCTGTTGGTCCGATATTTATATCTAAAAGTTTTATCCCATTAGCTGTGATGATAAACTCTCTCACCTGGTTTGAATGATTCATTCCCCGGGATTTGATGATAAATATTCCTCTATTCCTTTCGCCAATTCCCTCCACATCTCTCACGAGTATCCACGTATCAACAAGCGAGGATATACCCTCTTCGGTAAGCTCTAGGCTTTTGCCGGTAGGGGTGGTGAGTGCATTAAAGAAAGCCGTAATCTGGTTTACTTTCAAATAATCGATTAAACGGGTAAGCATCCCCCTCACTTCGTTGAAGCCTCCAACCGATATTAAATTGCTTATTGGGTCTATTACAACAGCGTCCGGTTTGAACTCTTTAATTAATTTATGAATGGTCACCAAGTGCATTTCTAATCCATGTATAGATGGTCTAGAAGCATTTATCATTAGATAACCGTTATCTATGTGTGGCTGAAGATCTATGCCCACTTGTTTCATGTTTCGCAGTAGCTGTTCTGTAGATTCCTCAAACGCAAAGAACAGGCATTTTTGTTTCGATTCGCAGACTCTGTTTGCAAATGATGAAGCGAAGGTAGTCTTCGCGGTTCCTGCTGTACCTGTAATAAGGACACTGCTTCCTTTGTAAAACCCTCCTAATCCAAGCATTTCATCCATTCCATCTACTCCTGTAGAGATAATCTCATCAGACATATGGTGCTGTAGGCCGAGGGATGTAATTGGCAGAACTGAAATGCCATTCTCATCTATAAGGAAGGGATATTCATTCGTGCCATGTGTGGTCCCTCTATATTTTACAATACGAAGCCTTCGTGTTGAAATCTGATCTATTATCCTATGGTCTAATAGTATCACACAGTCAGATACATATTCTTCTAGCCCCTGCTTGGTCAAAGTGGCTTCTCCTCGCTCTCCAGTTATAACTGCTGTTATCCCTTTTTCTTTAAGGTAATGGAACAAGCGTCGGATTTCTGCACGCAGGATGGACTGATTGGTCAATCCCGAAAAAAGAGATTCTAAAGTGTCTAAGACAATTCGTTTGGCCCCAATGGACGCGATGGCATAGCCCAATCTTACAAATAATCCCTGCAAGTCGTATTCCCCTGTCTCTTCGATTTCACTGCGATCTACATGTACATAGTCTATTTTAATTTTTTTCTGCTCAGACAGATCTTTAAGATCGAAGCCTAAGGAACCGACATTCATAGCGAGGTCTTCAGCTGTTTCTTCGAATGCAATGAAGACCCCTGGTTCATCAAATTGAGTAGCTCCTCTCACAAGAAACTCCATAGCTAGTAGAGTTTTTCCACACCCGGCACTCCCGCAAATGAGGGTAGGGCGACCTTTAGGTAAACCACCTTCTGTCAATTCATCTAGCCCTTCTATCCCAGTGGGTACCTTTGGAAATTTGAAATTTTGTAAAAAAGCCGTTGATCTCTTTGTGCCCATAAGAAATAAAATTTCTGCAATAAGATTGCATTACCTAAAGATATACTAAAATATATACTGTTGCACCTATTTCATGTCGCAACTTCTAATAATAACATACTCAACTATTAAAATGTTAGATTATATAGCATCTTACATTTATCTGGAATATGGAACTAGTCCTCCGTATTGTTATTAGTCTTGCTTTAGACCTTGAAGCTTGTATAATTGATTTATTAACATAGAAATTATTCGAAAGATTTATTTATTGAGAGAATACTATTAAAAAATTAATCTCCGCCAGATAACGGTTTGGATTTTTAGAACCCAGGCGGGTTATTTTAATGGGCAAGCTTCAAGTAACAATTCAGCACCAAGAAGGTTTTTCACGTAAGAGTCAAAAAGATCAATTATGTGTGGCAGATACGGGGTACATAAAATAAAGAAAGCGATAGAAAAAGGATTGGAATTGGCATACCAATTTGAGCCAAATTATAATGCCGCTCCCACACAAGCCTTGCCCATTATTGCCGACAATCAACCTCACCTTATCCAGGGTTTTCATTGGGGCTTAATACCCTCCTGGTCAAAGGATGGGAAATTGCAATATTCTACCATCAATGCCCGGAGCGAGGAGATATTTCAAAAGCCGATTTACCGCAGCGTCGCTATGAAACAGCGGTGTCTTGTGTTGGCAAACAATTTTTATGAATGGAAAAAATTATCTCCTAGGCAAAAGGAACCCTATCTAATAGCACCTGTAGATCAGGAGCTGTTTGCCTTTGCAGGAGTTTGGGATGAGTGGTCTGATAAAACAACCGGAGAGACTAAGAAAACATTCAGCATCATCACGACTAGTCCTCTGCCAACCATTGCATCGATACATGATAGAATGCCTGTTATATTACTAGAAGATCACTGGGGTCAATGGCTTCAAGCAGGTCTGAAGCAAGAGGAATTACAGGACCTGATGGTAGGTTATCAAAAGGAAATGACGTTTTATAAAGTACACCCGTCGGTGGGGCAAGTGGCAAATAATCTTCCAACGTTCATCGAGCCATATAAGCCTGGGGAGAGCTTTACATTGTTTTAGCTGGACCATAAAATTAACGGATCTAATTTTAACGGTTTTAGTCATTAATATTTAAATTGTTGACCTATTTTGAAAATAAGTATAGGATCTGATTAATTCGTGCTATCCTTCAAATAGTGAGAGGAGCTTTTTAGGGTCGCTTCGATGTATGCCTGGCTCAATTTGTATTTTATCCAACACTTCAATCCACCAGATTCTTTCAAATGACAATTGACGAGAACTTCTCGAATTTCCTTATGCCTACGTACGAGACCTATAGCTATATAGCATTACAAAATGGTTATTGTAACGGTTATTTGGTATATTCTTTTATACTTAGCTAATAGGTTTAAAAAAAGAGCCGCAAGTAGCGGCTCTTAAAAAACTTATGATTTTCTCAATACTCTATAAAGAGCATAGATAATACCTGGTAACCAGAACAAAATAGTAAGTATAATCGACAATAAGAATGGTCCACCTATACCATCTACTAATGCCACAGCCAATGGTGGCAATAAGATTGCGATGATTACCAGCAAAAGAGTATTTGTGTCGGTAGCGCCTACTTCCAATGCTTTCTTAATTTCTTTCTTCTGCTCTTTGGTAATCTTTCTTGGCGCCTCTTTCACAGGAGCTACTACTGCAGGAGCGATCGCTTCTTTCTTTTCGATCTTTTCAGCTTTGTAAGCTGGCGTACTAGAGATGTTTTTCTCTACCTGAGCATCTGACATTGCTTCTAAGGACGATGATTCGACCACAGCTGCGCCTTCGGCCATCGCGCCGAGGTCAGAATTGTTAGGATCGGCTATTGGGCTTTGCTTTACTTGATATGTTTTTTCCGTATTTGAGAAGAAACCAATTTGTTTTTTTGGTCCGCAAGAGAATGCAAGTACACTTAGACATAGTGCGAATGCGACATTAATTGTATTAGTTTTTTTCATACTTTAATTGATTGATTGAACGATAAGTTAACTACTCCTCAACTTAGGGAGTTGATTTATGTTTAGTCATCAATAAGATACATCTTTTAAATACCATAGGAAGTGATGTGTCGTAATAATTGATGTATCTCCTCACAATTGGTCGCCGGTTATATATAAGGCTATAGCTAAACGGAAATGAAGCTAGCTTATAATGCTGGCGCAGGGATAGAAATGAAGAGCCCGCAGCGCGTTTGGCAGGCGGGCAGTCGTACTCGTAATGTATAGCCCGTTAAGCGCCCTAAGTAGCTTTAGAGGAGGTTGGGTGTTGGATATCAGAACAAGACTTTTATATCCCTCGAAAATATGTTTAATTTACACCCATGGAAAAGGATAATAAGAAGACTATCAATGCCTGGTGTATGTATGACTGGGCGAATTCTGTCTACTCTTTGACGATCACAACAGCCGTTTTTCCAGAGTATTTCCTTGCGGTAACCACGGGAAAGGGCGGCGAAGATCTTGTGAATTTTTTGGGATATACTATTAAAAATTCGGTATTGTATTCTTACTCCCTGTCATCCATATTTTTGATCAGTGCTTTGATAAGTCCTTTCATAACATCCATCGCGGACTATACTGGAAAGAAAAAAACCTTAATGGGAGCGTTCTGCTATCTGGGTGCGTTTAGTTGTGCGAGTTTATATTTCTTCAAGGCAGATGTATTGTCCTTAGGTGTATTCGCATTTATATTGGCGGGCGTAGGATACAGCGGAAGCATAGTACTGTACAACTCCTACCTTCCTGAGATTGCTTCGGAAAGTCAATACGACCGCGTAAGTGCCCGTGGCTTCTCCATGGGATATATAGGAAGTGTCATTTTGTTGGTTTTGAATTTAGCAATGATCACTCAACCTCAAGTGTTTGGTATCCCTGCTGAATCGGGTGGGCTAGCTGCGCGAATATCTTTCTTGACCGTTGGCATCTGGTGGTTTGTCTTTGCGCAATATTCTTTTTTCAACTTGCCGAGAGACAAGAAGAAAAATTCAGACGGGCATTGGTTATTGAATGGATGGAGGGAGCTTGCAAAGGTTTGGGAGGGGATGAAGAGTCTAAGATTGACCAAATTATTTCTCGCAGGTTTTTTCCTCTACAGTATGGGAGTTCAAACCGTTATGTATGTGGCACCCTTGTTTGCAAAGAAGGTATTAGGTCTTGAGACTGGGAATTTAATTGTGACGATTCTGATCATTCAACTCGTCGCAATACCAGGTGCAGCCTTCTTTAATTATGTATCGGGGCGTTCGGGAAATATCCTTGCTTTGGTTGTTGGGATCGTCGTCTGGATATTGATTTGCGTCGGAGCCTATTTTGTGCAGAAGGGACTGTCATTTTATATTCTGGCATCGGCAATAGGTTTTGTCATGGGTGGGATACAATCTCTTTCCCGCGCGACTTACTCTAAATTGATACCTGAGAACACGACGAAAGCGGCCTCATGGTTTAGCTTTTACGACGTGACTGAGAAGCTTTCCATTGTATTAGGCACTTTCGCCTATGGATTCATCGAGGACGTAACAGGGACTATGCGGAATAGTGTAATTGCGTTAGGGATATTCTTCATATTAGGTCTACTGTTCATACTTAGGATACCGTCTAGAAAAATTTATGCGGTTAAGAATCCAGTATGAGAATAATTCTTTAACTTTGCGTTAATAAAATGGGATGTTAGCTCAGTTGGTTTAGAGCACTGCCTCGACAAGGCAGGGGTCGAAGGTTCGAGTCCTTTACGTCCCACATTTTTCTCTCTTTCTTTTTTCTCCACGAACATTTTTAGTAGTTGAAAGTTATAGTTCAGTCTGTACAGACCCTCGGGTTTCTTGTCTTAATCTAGATAGAACACCCTGTTAGAAAAATTACCACTTTTTAGATAAATGCATTTGCTTATTGGCTATTAGTCGAATGATTCAAAAATTATATCGATAAAAACCGTGTTTAAACACTTATTATCAGAGGTTTCGTTAAATTTAAATTATGTATTTGGTTGTCTTTGTGAATACCCTATTGACTATGCTTAAGTTCTTTTTCACGTCTATAAACATATGTCTTCTCTTAGCATCCCAATTCCTTGTTAATGCACAATGCGTGCAAATCTCTCCAAATGTGTTGGGAGGCGTGTTTACAAATCTCTACCAAGCAAAGACAGGAAAAATTTATGTAGCGGGAAGCAATTTCTCAGGAATGATGGGTGAAGACAATTCCAATTCCTCTACTCTGAAAAAGGTGAAACTGCCTAAGGATGTATCTTCAAAACAAATTAGCACAGGGTTTGGACATGCATTGATGGTATCTTGTGATGGAAAGGCGTATTCGTGGGGATCTAATACTGCAGGGCAGCTAGGTAATGGTGTCATTGGGGGCCCTACAAACAAAACTGATAATCCAGTTCCCAGCCAGGTAAACGGAGGGGCGACTGGCAAGGATTTTTTGGAGGGTGTCAAGGAGTTGCGGGGATTTAATCAAGTATCGTATGCCATAATGAATTCTAATTCTAAGGAATTACTATCATGGGGCGAAGACGCAAAGAAAACGGGTGAACTTGGGAATGGAACTACTGAAGGTTCGTCCAGCCCTACTTACGTGCTTAAAGCAAAAAACACAAAACTTACCAACGTTAAAAGTGTAAATGGCAGTGCTGCGTTATTAGAGGACGGCACTGTTTGGATGTGGGGAAGCAAGTATGGCCAAACCGGTGCAAATCCGTATGCGACTCAGGTTATGAAGAAGCAGGGGGATGGCTCATCGACATTGCCGTTGACAGAAATTACAGAAATAGCTGCAGGTGATATTTTTGTTCTTGCATTGGATAAAAATGATGATGTCTGGATTTGGGGACAAGATTTTGACGGAAGCAATGAGAGTCACATTGCTCGTCGGGCCCCGGGGATATCTGAAGGTACCTACTTGTCTGGCATTAAATCCATTGCTGCCGGCGAGTTTCATATGCTTGCTTTGCAAAAAGAAACCGGTAAGGTTTTAAGTGCTGGAGACAATGTACTTTGGACTGATAATACAGGGCAATTGGGTCTTGGTCCCAATGTCCCTAGGCAGAAGAAGGCGAGATATGTCTTGTTAAATGATGGGGTGACAGAGCTCAGTGGCATAACAGAAATTTCGACGAGTAGAGCCGGATCCTTTGCTTATTCTGCAAATCAGAACAAGTATTATGGATGGGGTAACAATACTGAAGGCCAACTTGGACTAGGGCATAGTGATGAGGTAAATTATGCAACAGAGTTGCCTTTGGAGGTGTTGGGGGAAGAGGCTTCGATAACCTATGAGGATAGATCCGATTGCGACCCTACTGTAGAATTGACAGGTAAAGCTCCGGGCTACACGGAAGACGATAAAAAAAATAAGATTCAAAGCGTTAAATGGACCAGTAACAGTGGGACGTTTTCGAATGAAGATGATTTAGTCACTACTTTTACAAAGAGTGAAGGTTTTACAGGGGATGTAATAATTACATTTACTCATACGAAGGAGAATCCCAAGGACAAGAAGGAACCTACTATACAAACAGCTGAGGTCACTGTTAAATTTAAAAACCCACCAACCGCGTCAGTTACATCGAACACAATAAGCTCATGCGGATCCTCAGCGATTAATTTAGGCGGATCAGTAAGCACAGGAGCAAGTGCGACTTGGTCTACCGAGACATCAGGAAGTTTTTCACCAAACAACACGACAGCAGGAGCGACCTTTACACCAACGGGCACCTTGCCATCAAGTGCTACTTTTACATTAACGGCATCCTCATCAGGATGTAGTTCTGATGTAGAGACAGTGACAGTAAACTTCACTTCACCACCAACAGCATCAGTTACCTCAAACACGATAAGCTCATGCGGATCCTCAGCGATTAATTTGGGCGGATCAGTGAGCACAGGAGCAAGTGCGACATGGTCTACCGAGGCATCAGGAAGTTTTTCACCAAACAATACGACAGCAGGAGCGACCTTTACACCTACGGGCACCTTGCCATCAAGTGCTACTTTTACATTAACGGCATCCTCATCAGGATGTAGTTCTGATGTAGAGACAGTGACAGTAAACTTTATTGATGGGCCAACAGTAACTTTGGAACTACCACCTTCAGTATGTACT
>DASVUU010000764.1:0-12177 GCA_036386935.1 Cytophagaceae bacterium
AGTGCAAATAAAGTGAAAGATTCAGCGGAGGCTGTACAGCTTCTGCATTCTTAAATTGCGCCGTGAGGGTGATGGGCCTGAAGGAAGGAGTTTAAAACGAAAAGGAACGCAATGAAGGCTAATTGAATGACAAACGGGCCAAAAGGAATCCGGCCCGAGGCCAGCTTGGCAGATTAGCCCATTAGTTAAATAGCCCATTGGAAAACGTTTTAATACCTCTAGCTATTGACTTTAAATACTTTGTTGTAGATGTCTCTTGGTGTGTTCCCTTTACCGTTCCCTTATTATGACATGGCATAGCATCGACCATCACAATTTCTTCAAGGGGCCGAGTGTCTTCGTAAAGTACTATGTCAGCTTCTCTTTCGTCAAAGAAAATGTTAGCGCTTCTGTAAGGTAACCAGTATAATCACAGATAACGGTGTATTTGACGGTAGGCTTCTATTCTTCTATTTCAAGCATCCGACACCCACAGCAAATTGTTCCCATTTCGCCGACACGTTTACCGCATTCTCGCTTTTCAACATTACGTACAGCACCGTTTATTCAAGAGAGTTAAATCTGCCCTACGTAAAGAAGACCCGCGTAAGGTTTTTAAATTTCAAGAGTTAACGAAGGGAGCTGACATTAAAGAATGTTTGTTGGTACCGTGGTGTAGTTTCCATGAAGCGAAGGGAAAAATGATCAATGAGTATCTATCATGGAGGTAAAGGCGGCCTTCATTTTTTTAACCCAAATTACGCAATAGGATTTCTAATGCGTAGCAAAAGATATATTTGTGAGATGGATTTCGATGTGAGCTATACAAATAAAGAGATTACGCCATGGGGAGGAAGGTGTTTTTGGTCAAATGCTTAATAGACTTGGGTTTAAAGAAGTAGTAGAATCATGTAATGATTTACCAGAGCCGGGTTCCAATTGAGAATATTGCGCCCGCACCATTATTGAAGCAATGAGCATGTGTACATTAACCCTGTAGATATACTAGTTAGCCCATGCTGCCATACATGCGCTACATAGATTACCGAATCATTAATATTGTATTATTAGTTTACCATGCTTTATTTTTTCATTGTTGTTGCTTATTGTATAAAAATAAATTCCGTTTTGAAACTCTCCTTTTTCGATAGTTGTTTCATTTTGTTGAATAGCAATGGTTTTAATTTCTTTTCCACCTATGTTATAAAATTGTATTCTAGTATCTTGAAATCTTGTACCGTTAGGAAAACTAATGTTAAAGGTAGAGTGGAATGGGTTTGGGTATAGTTGGATTTGGTTACCAACCCTATCAGTATTGCTTGCTATTTCGGTAGGAGCGCAAGACTTTGTTTGAACAAGCATCCAAGTATAAATATCGTTACCAGCACTAAGGTCATAGGTTTTTGTCCAGGAATCATGTCCTACTCCCGAATAAACCGTATATTTTACATCTTTTCGCGGTTGAGGACAGTCAATAAATTTCTGCATCGCTTTATTATCGCCTGCGATAGACACAGTTCCATCAGCGTCTCCATGAAATGTCCACAATGCCACGCCATTTAAAAAATTACAGCCAAGCGTATTCCATATGGGTGAAGCATCTCCTGCAATGGGAACTGCTGCCGCTACTTGTTGGCATCCGTAAGTTGCAAGATAAGAAGCCATACCAATTGCGCCACAACTCAAACCTGTAATATATATTTTTTCAGGATCCACTGAATAGTTTGCAGAGGCAAAAGTAATGAAATTGCGTATTTCATTACTGGTAGGACAATTTGATCCTGAATGCTGAGGAGACAATACAACAAAAGGTCGGCTAGTAGACCATTGGTTAGAACTAATTAGCTTTGGCGGTCCATTTTTTAGTACTTTTTGGAGGTCAGTAAAATTTCCAGATCCATTCTCTCCGAGACCATGCCAAAAGACTATAAGTGGGCTGAGCGTGCCATTCCCATAATTAGATGGTAAATACTCCCAAAACCCATTTCCGTTATAAGGATTACCAATAGGCCTAGCCGTTTGAACCAACTCTAATGATGGACTTGCTACTTGAGCAAACATTATACTTGTTTGCAATAAAAATGCGTTGCATAGCATTGACAATTTTAATAGTAATTGATTGGCTTTCACTTGATTTTTATTTAAAGTTTAATCCAAATTTAGAAAAAATTAGGTGCGCAGTAAGTAAATAATTCATCTAGCTAGTACAAGTTCTTTCAAAATAGTGTTTAGCTAATGGTTAAGTAATTTTTGTTGTTAACTAAAAACAAAACCAATGCTAAGCCCAGATGAAATTGTATGAATTTTTGGTTAACCAAATTACACAATAAGATTTTCTAATGCGTAATTTGGTTTAACATATCGGCATCCAAACTCCTAAATCCCCAACATTGCCTGTCGTAGTATTTATCTTTAGCTAGATAATACTACCGATAATGGCCAAGAAGAAAAAATTACCTCAAAGAAGAAACGAAGAAGAATCCCAATTTCTAGTTGTCTGCAGCGCAGAAGAAGAATCTACTGGCGGGTCTTCAAAAAGCAATTCTTAAATTTCACAGAGGAAGTTAAGTATGGACTTCCAGAAGCTGAGGAATGAAAATATCTCCAGGTTCCTCACTGACAGGATTCCAGGGGTGACGCCTATACATCAGCTGAACTGGATTTCATCAGGGACTATTATGGGCAACATGAAATCTTCCCAAGGCAGCTTGTGAAAAGTTTCTCAGCGTTATTTTCAGAACTTGCTTCTTCATTTGATTGCTCCTCTCATAACATTCTTATTCCCTCACTGGAGAAGCGGGTTGATATTAGACGCATTTAAATCGTGTAATGCTTTTACAGGATTTGAACAAGATCCTGTTGCCTCAAGAATCGCAGAAATATCTTATCCCACCCCTTGGTTCGTGTCCTCACCAGCCTATTAAAATTAACGAAGTTCTTTCAGGTAACCGTTTCAACAACACCCCTCACCGGTAGCATTTCAAGGATTTATTTGGAGAAGAAGGAGTGTTTTTTTCGCGATAAGTGTTTTAATGCTATGCGACATACCCATGAAGTACCTCTAACCACAGCTCAACCTAAGCTTTGGACGCCTAAAAGAGTGTTAATTACCTCCGATGCTTTGTGGGAAGAATATGGTCGCCAGATTGTTGCTAGAGTTCAAGCATTAGGTATTGAAATTGATGAACTCAAAAACAATAAGATCACTGGATTAAGAGGAAAAACTATTGCTGAGACGTACCGCAATGCCAAAAGTACTTTGGCAGTTGTAGCAGCGCGGCCAGGGCAGATGAAGTTACAGCCCATACCACCATCGGCAGACTATCAGTTTCACCTTGCCCAAGGCTGCCCTGCTCATTGCCAGTATTGTTATTTGGCTGGAAGTCTTCCTGGCCTTCCAATTACAAGGGTATATGCAAACCTGGATGAAATTCTAGAAAACACAAAGAAATACCGAAAGGAAGGAAAGGCTACCTCATTTGAAGCGAGCTGTTATACTGATCCTTTAAGTCTAGAACACCTAACTGGGGCGCTTTCTAAGACAATTGCGTTTTTTGGCCAGCAGAAAGGTGCCATGTTGAGGTGGGTTTCTAAGTTCGACAACGTTGATGGCCTTTTGACCATCGCACACGGTGGAAATACTCGGACAAGAATTAGTTTAAATCCTGAATCAATTGTTAAGACATTTGAAGGAGGTGCCGCTGGATTGCATCAGAGACTGCAAGCGTTAAGAAAACTTGCTTTACCTGTTACACACGGAGGTGGCGGTTATCCGGTAGGAGTTGTCATGGCTCCATTGATGCCGGTCGATAATTGGGAAGCCTTGTATGAACAATTGTTTATGCAAATTGCTTCATATTTGGATTTTGGTCCAGATCTAACGTTTGAATTTATTACTCATAGATTTACCGACACTAGCAGGGAGATACTTGAAGGCTGGTATCCAAATACCTCTCTTGATCTAGATGTAGATACTAGGGCTGTAAAGATTACAAAATTTGGTTCGAAGAAATATGTATATCACAAAGAAGTTATGGTCAAGATGAAGAGCTTCTTTTATCAAAAGGCTGCAGAATATTTCCCGAATGCAAAAGTTCTTTACTGGACATAGGCCGTTATAATTGTTGGAGACATTGCAACGTTATCGTGTGATACTCTTTGACGATCTTTTC
Organism: Cytophagaceae bacterium; assembly: GCA_036386935.1. Classification (GTDB taxonomy): domain Bacteria; phylum Bacteroidota; class Bacteroidia; order Cytophagales; family Cytophagaceae; genus DASVUU01. The sequence continues at coordinate 4,152 of DASVUU010000764.1, forward strand.
TAGGCACTTCAAGGGCAAATTGTGGAAGACTTTCTCCTGTAACTAAGGCGTATTACTGCACACATGTCTGCAATATGGCTAAGATGACAGGGGTTTTTGAAAATAAAATGCAATCTCAAAGATTGAAGGAAAAGATAAAGAAAGTCTGCAGTCTAGAAGAACTTACAAATACCCCTGAACCAATTGAAGAATTAAAACAAAAGGTTAGAGAGATTAATAAGTTCTACCGCTAAAGTGTCGCTATCCCTAAGGTTTTAGGTTATTCTATAATAGAACAAAATAGTATGGGAAGATATTCAAAGTGTTTAGATCAAGCAGAAGACGCTAGGAAAGTAGATCTATCATTCTTACTAAAAGAAGGATATTTAAATAAGCATAGCTGGTCAAAGGGGGTACTCTATCATGGTCCAGAAATGGCTCTCCTCGAGGCTCTATAAAATTTAAGGTTGACACTGCAGGAGATGACCGATACATTCAGCTTATTTATACTGTAACCGATCGAGACAGATCTGTATTTTAAAAAGGAGAAGCTTCCAAGCATAATGATGCTGCAACTAAACACGCAGACATATTGAGAATGCAGGATGCTGAAGTATTAATAAATTCACTTTCGAAGCAACTTGAAGAATGCGAGTCAGAGAGGGAAAGAATGAAATGTGAAATCGAGGAAAACGAACTGGAGATATCTGATTTGAATAATTTTAAAGAATCGAGATTAAAAGAATTAACTTGTAATTGTGGTTTTCTCGCTCAAAGTAATCATGCCTTGAGCGGCCACAAAAAAGGTTGTAAGGGAAAGGAACGCGATGTTCATTTATGTATAAAGTAATCAACGATTACACCTCCAAAGGTGACTGAGAATACGTGTAAATCATATATGTGATTTTAATCTGATTTCAAGTTACACAGGGTATTGAATTGGAAATTACGTGAATTATGGTATTAAGTGATTATTCAATTGTATATTTATTTGATTTTTGATCGCCTCATTAATTTTCTTTTTTTAATATCAAAAACATATTATAATTTCGTGAAATTCAGTGAATATTTTAATTTAATTATACACCTTTCTCACCTATCGTTTAACCGTTCACTAACTAGCATTGATTATTTTTATGCGGATCAACAATAACATTAGTATTTTATTTTTTACCTGGTAATCGTACTTCTTAACACTTCTTGTCAAAAAGCAGGCTTTTTTGCAAAATGTCAGAAGCCTTGGAGCAGTGCAGATTGTCATGAGAAATTTTACTGGGGATATGCGCCCGTTTGGTACGAGGGTAAATGGTCATGGTATTATTGCAAAGCAAAAAGAAACTGGAAAAAACTTCCAGAATCATCTTTTGTAGCAATAAGCAAACTAGATGGAAAGCCTGTTAAAGGAGGAATTCAATTCACAAACAATCCTGGACCTTTTGATCAAAGGCAACCTCCCTTAGGAACAGGGAATGCGTCGTTAGTGGCTAAGTTGGAGCTATAATTGAAAATGGTAGTGCCGCAGGTAGGGGTGTTTATGATCCTTATCAAATGTTTGAAGGGGGGTTAGAACAAGAATATAAGTTTGTATTAGAAGCGGCTATTGCTAATGGACAGAATTGTCAAAATGATCCGTTTGATTGTGTTGGTCAGAGCGTAAAAGATAAGGTCAATGGAATGTGTGACTTGGGAGTAACCAACTACTATCCTCCTAAACCGCAAACAGGGAGTGGAGGTTCAGGTGGGAATTGTAACCCAAACAATATCTTTGTCAGCGAGCAAATTACTGTGATTAAGCCGATTGAGTTTCCAAACGGTTTGCCCCCCACTATCTATCCTATACATTCCTTAGATCCTTCTATAGAAAAAAATGCTGGAATGAGAGATTACTTTGTAGACAATACAAAAGATTTTGTTGATCCAGAAAATGCCAAGCGTTATGTATACTTTAATGTATTAATTAAGCGAGCAGACTTCGATAAGACAAATAATCCAGATCTATATTTCCGGGCCGCGCTCAAACCCGATATCTCTTTGAATTCTGGAAATATTAGCTTTATTGATTTGGGAAATTGCTTAATTAATTTTCCCAATTACACCAAAGAGCAGCAAATAGAATGTAATGGTGTACGAAACTTCTATATCGATAAATCAGATAATATAGTTTTTATCCTTCGGCTTCCGATAAAGACCAATGGTCCGCATCACTTAATTATAAATAGAATAGCAGGTGGTGTAAGCAAGGAGTATGGAAAATATTCCTTCAATATCCTTACAAATAACACCGTAACATATAATAAAAATGATTATAGCGGTACAACGAGAGACCTACCATTAAACCTGTTAGAATTTCCCAGCTCTTCCATCATTCCCAAATTGAAGGATTCTCATGTTAGTGCTTTTTCAACTTTGGAGGAAAGTATTGAGGATGCGTTTTCCTTGAATGAAAAGATATCCTCATCTCATAAAAGAACCTTTAATGATGTAAAAACTGGTATAAACATAATTCCGCAACACTGCGAATTGATTATTAAACAGTCCACAGTTACCCATTTATCGATGATTAACCGCTATTTTGATAAGGGAGGGATGGTAAAAATCAACGTCGAACGAATGTTAAAAATAAAGAACGACATTCCTGGTGCGAGCGATGAATATATCCTTTTAGGAGTCCTGGCAGAGATGTTTGAAAATCTTATTCCTTATTTCACAAGCAACTGTCCGGGTGAGACGTTTATTAATCAGTCGACGACATACAAATTCAATTCTGCAATTGCACTTTTAGCTACCGAACTTGTTTGGGCTAACCGATCTGGACAATTGATGAATGTAGATGTCCAAGGCAACTTGGTACAAGGGCTAAATAATGGCGTTACAATCGATCAAAACATTCAAAGTTCTTTGGGCAATCCAAAGGGGCTATTTCCTTACGTAGCTTTTTCACTAACCAATATTGCTAATAAGGGGATGTTATTTGCCCAGTTTGCTTTATTGTTTGACAAATATATTCAAGATGATCATAAAACCATCACTTCCAATGCTCAGACTTTGGACGGTTACAGGGCTCTAACTTTAATTCATGAACTTGCGCATAACTGGGATAACCGTTATATGATGTTGGTGAATAATACTTTACCAGTGGAGATTCAACATCAGGCTTATTGCTCAGGCTATAATACATGCGATTTTGTATTTCGATACGATAATAAAACCGACGCGTGGCTGACGCGTTTGAATGACAATGGGGCAGTATTCTGTGAATCTCACAGACATTTTTTATTAAATACACTTGTAAGAAAACCTTAATCGAGATGAACAAAGTATATTGTTATATATTATTATTATTAGCGGTCACGTTTAATGCCATGGGCCAACCCGGCGTTGTAGTATCACTCGATAAAAAATCCCCTATTTCATTTCTTGAAGGTGAGCGAATTTTTTTAGGAATTATTATTCGAAATAATTCTAAAGATTCAATAAGATACTCTGCAAAGATAGCACAGGTTACCGATCAAAATGGAAGTGAAATACTAAATGGTCTAGGTCAAGCCATACATTTGACCATGTCTCATAAAAGGAAGGACGTCGAACCGGTAAAGAATCTTAGTATATTACCCACAGTTGGCCCTCGTAAAGAAGTACGGTTTATCTTAGGTGATGCAGGGCCCATTTACACTAATAGTAGCGCCGAAGATGTTATCCCTGCAACCCGCGCAAAGCTTTCATTCTTGGCAAAAGGAGTCTATGATGTAAGTTATTTAATCGAAATAAACGGCCTTCCCATAAGAAATACCCAGCGTATTGAGATCCGTCCCTCCTTGGGAGAGGATAGGAATAAACTAGTAAACTTCATAAATGCATTAAATAACATTGCTAAAAATGATTACGTCCCTTCTTCCTCTAATGTAGTTGGAAGCTCTACTGAGAATACACTTCTTAGCTTACTGTCAGACCTTAAAAATTCTGCTTATAGTGAGACAATCTACCATTATATTAATGTTCAAGGGAATGCAACTCCCATCGATGATTTTAGAGATAACTCACATTGTATTGAAGGTTTATTGAGTTTGTTACCGGAAGTTTTTAAAGGTCGGGAATGGATGTTTGCGTGTGGAAATTATACCGCCGCACTTTTCTTAGACGAATATTTCTGTAAAGTGAAGGATCGAAGAGAGCCTGAAAGATCAGAATTTATTAATTCATTTTTAGAAAAAATAAAAACCTTCCCCGTTGAATTTTCTGATGAAATAATCGAAAAATTCAAAAGATGTGGAGATTCATCCAAATTAGTCAACTATGCAAGAATAGGCCAAACTAAAGCAAAGAAATCCGATCGTGAGTAAAACATTTTTAACCTTATTTATTTTCATATCGCATATAATTTGTGCTCAGGATACCTCCATATACAAAAAGCCAATATTAGTAAAAGTAGGCCTTGCACATTCAATATTGTTAGCCTCTCAGCCTAGCTTAGGGATAAAATACTTGGGAGTTTCTTTTGAAAAATTCAGGAATAGGAAACCTTCTTTCAATCTTATGGCTGATGTTTTTTTCATAAAGGGAAATACTTTTAACACAACTGGATTTTACTATCCTTCTGTATCTGATCCCCTTTATCCGAAAAATGTTTGGTCGCTTCGTTTTTTGTATAGGCGATATTTGTTTCAAAATGTAAAGATATTGAAGGGGCTTTACTTAGGAGGAGGTCCAAATCTTGCTAAAACAAGGTTTAGAGGTATCGCCATTGTAATCTACTAAATGATGGAGAATATAGTCTTCTGAGGGGAGTTTGAAAGTCTTTTGTGTTTCATCATTTGGATCAGTGTTGATTCAGGATCAAGTACTGCCACAAATTACTGCCACAAAAACCATTTTCTTCGAAAAATGCCCCTTTTTCGCATGAAAAAGGGGTTTTTGATTGTACCAGGAGCGGGACTTGAACCCGCACATCCTATTGGATACAAGATTTTAAGTCTTGCGTGTCTACCAATTCCACCATCCCGGCATTAACTTCCAGATTCAACTGGCTTTTAAAACAAGAGACGTAGGGTAGCTACGTCTCTTTGCTTAGAACTTACATTCTGAGCGGGAAACGGGATTCGAACCCGCGACCTCGACCTTGGCAAGGTCGCGCTCTACCAACTGAGCTATTCCCGCATATCCTTTGTTTAGGATTGGGATTGCAAAAATAATGAACAAGATTTAATAGACAACATCTTTGGCAAATAAATTTTGATAAAGCTCAATTTTTTACTCTAAACCCTAAATTTCCAAATACATCTGCCTTCCCGTAATTTAAAAATCTTAGTTTTAACCGGCGCAATTTTATCGGCCATCCCTGGTTAATAGGATAATTCGGTATAAAAACATCACATAATGAGGTATATCATTCTAATTCTATCAATATTTTTCATTCAAAACCTTTCTTCATTAAATCTATCGGCCCAAGCCCAATCCGCGGTAGTCTTTGAGGAGCATTTTGAAAACAACCAAAATGGTTGGCGCTTGCTGAATACTCCCGCAGATAAATCCTCTATCACAAACGGGAAGCTTGCCTGGCAACACAGCGACATGATAGGCAACAGCATTACCAATTATGTAAACACCTTAAATACCACCACAGAATTTAGTGCAGAAGCAAAGTTTAACATTGGTAAAATTGGCAGTGAGTATGGATTATTGTTCGGAGGCATAGATCAGGAAAATGCATTGTACCTCAGTGTAAAAAACCTGCAGTACAAAATCTTTGAGTTTAAAGGCGGCAAGCTCAACCTTATAAAAGATTATACGACCTCTTTGAAAATTAAACCTGATAATAACTTGCTAAAGATCGTGAAGAAAGGAGCAAACGTTAGTTTTTACGCCAACGACCAAAAGCTGCATGAAATTTCCTATCCCAAATTGATGGGCAAGGCATTCGGACTAAGCCTTTGGAATGCATCTTCAGTAGAAATAGATGATTTTGTACTTCGGGGCACGCCATTGAAAATAAATTTGGCTCCTAATCTCCATTACTCCTCGCCCCAGGAAAACGTTGGCGATGGTGTCAACACCGTAGAAGGAGAGCTAACTCCAGTGGTAGCCGCAGATGGAAAGGGTCTCTATTTTACACGTACCTATTCCAAAGAAAACAAAGGAGGCGCTTCTGACTATCAAGATATTTACTTTTCAGAAAACGTAAATGGCAAATGGTCAAAGGCAAAAAATATTGGAGCTCCAGTCAACAACGATGCACCAAATGCCGTTTCGGCCGTTAGCCCAGATGGCAACACCCTATTACTTATGAATACCTATGACAACAAAGGGGGTGCCCAATCCATGGGACTGTCCATAACTCATAAGACGAAGGACGGTTGGTCCATGCCAAAAGCGTTAAAAATCAAAAACTACTACAACAAAAGTACTTTCAATGAATACTTCCTTTCAGCCGACAATAAGGTATTACTGCTGGCCCTACAACGAGACGACACCTATGGTACACGAGATATTTATGTGTCCATTTTGGAAGGAGACGATGTGTGGTCTACACCTAAGAATCTAGGACCTGTAGTCAATACCCCTGGCACAGAACTTTCCCCCTTTCTTGCTGCTGACGGTGTATCCTTATATTTCAGCAGCACCGGCCATCCCGGGTATGGGAAGAACGATATATTTCTCTCTAAGCGGCTAGACGATTCATGGGAGAAATGGTCTGAGCCCCAAAACATAGGCCCTCCTGTTAATACGAAAGGGCTGGATGCCTACTACTCAGTTCCTGCATCCGGGGAGTTTGCCTATTTTATTTCCGAGGAAAAGTCGCTTGGGAAGAGCGACATTTTTAGAATCAAATTGCCGACACCAGTAAAACCAAGACCGGTAATTCTTATTTATGGAAAAGTGCTCAATAGCAAAACCAAAGCTCCTATCGAGACCGGTATCACTTACAGAAACCTAGAGACCGACAAGGAATCGGGCATTGCAAGCTCCAATCCTCTCGATGGCGGCTATAAAATTACCCTCCCATACAACAACGACTATTCCTTCTTTGCCGCGAAAACAGGCTTCTATTCCGTAAGAGATTCTATTTCGATCCCAAATATCACCGACTACTTAGAGATAGAGCGGGATATTTACCTTACACCGTTAGAGGTCGGAGAGAATATTCCATTGAACAATGTGTTCTTCGTTCGAAGTGAGCCGGTTTTACTGCCCACCTCATATCCAGAGCTGGACACTCTTGCAAATATGCTTTTAACAAATAAAGCCATAGAAATAGAACTATCAGGCCATACAGACAATCAAGGAAACGCAGAGAAGAACGTCACCCTGTCTGAGCAACGAGTGGAAACCGTAAAAAAGTACCTGGTTACAAAAGGAGTGGATGATACTAGAATTACCGGTAAAGGATATGGTGGCGCGAAGCCGATCGCGAGCAATGCTACTGAAGTTACTAGAAAGCTCAATAGAAGAGTAGAGTTTAGAATAACAAAGTTCGAGTAATGTCATGAATATCCACTGGGCGTGACCTCCACGAAAAAGTGGAGGTCGGGCTATCAGCTTCACTCCTCGTCCCGCGAAAAGCGGAACTGTGGGGTATCGCTTCTATCCCTCACGCAAATATTAACGGTTAAATACCGCCCTTCTTGGAAAATATTTCTCTCAATAAGAATATTATCCCTATTGTTCCCAAAGTTCCAAAAAATACCAGTAATCTATATTCTTCTCCAAACATTTTTCCCCCCACCACATAAAATATTCCAGCAATGAGGATAGAAGATACAAATATCATTGCAATGATCAGACATCCCGATTTTTCTTTAGGTTTCTCTTCCATGAGTAAAAAGTTATAATAGCGAACTACGAAAAATTCTTCCAAAAGACCAAAAAGGTGAGTAAATGTGATTTTTCTGGATAAAAGTATAATTATTTATATATTTAAAGATAATTATCTACTATGATACCGAGGAGAACATTAGGACTTGCTTTTCTTACTGCTATATCAATATTCTCATGCAAAAGAAATATTGAAAGACCGCATTACGATGTTGACGTCATTGCCCCCCTTCTTCAA
>DASVUU010000765.1:0-5729 GCA_036386935.1 Cytophagaceae bacterium
TCTAATATTTCTAACCTCGTTGCTAGGCATTCAACCTTTGGACAGTAAAGAAATGATTGAAAATAGCATTATGCAAAAGGTACACTATGAAATTTTAGAGTTACGAATTCTAGATGAACTAATAGCAAACCCCTTCAGCTCAAACATCAATATCAATCATTCGCTTCGGAAAAAATTTCTCGACTCCATCTTAAATTTTTACAAATCTCATATAGATAATTTTGGCGAGATGAAATCATTGAAAGTTTTGACAGAGGTATTCTCATCTTAGTTGACATCTTTGAAGCAACTCACCGCTAGGCGATGCCGAACACCTATGCAAGGAATTATTGATAAAATATTTTAGATTTGAAGTCTGTGAAAAGATTTATCGTCCTATTTCTCCTATTAAGCTTCTTCAACCTAAATAGTATAAAAGCTCAATCAGCTCCAGATACTGTAAAAATTGGCACATACATCATTAGCTTACATGACATAAATTTTCGTGACAAGGAATACACAATAAGATTTTGGATGTGGATGAAATATCAAAATCCAGATTTTGATTTTGCAAACCGCGTGGAGGTCCCGAATGCAAAGACGCTCGAAAAACCTGATATCATGTTGGACTCTTCAGACCACAAGATCTGGGTTCTAATGAAAATGAAGTGTGTCATGAAGCAGTCATGGCGTGTTCAAGACTTTCCATTTGATACGCAGAGATTGGTTATAAAAGTCGAAAATTCTGAATTCGACACCCGCAGCCTCGTATTTGTTGCAGATACTGCTGGGAAACATTTCGATCCTGAGCTCACTGCAGATGGATGGGATATTAAAAACATTGAGATAAAAACCGGAATAAAAAAATATAATACCGCATTTGGCGATAATTCACTTCCGAAACCGTCCTCCGAATACTCTTCCTTCGAAATGACTATTGATATGGATAGGGCTGCATTGGGGTTATTCTTAAAGCTTTTTATCGGAATGTACATTGCATTCTGTATTGCCTATTTAAGCTTTTTTATTCATCCTGATGTGGTAGAGGCAGGATTTGGATTGCAAGTAGGTGGGCTATTTGCTGCAGTCGGCAATAAGTATATCATAGATTCAATATTGCCAGAGACCTCCGTGTTCACTTTAGTAGATTTACTTCACTCGATTACATTTATAACTATATTTTTAATAATCCTGAATACCTGTATCGCCTTAAGATATTACAAAAGAAAAAAGGTTGTGAAGGCACTTGCAATAGAGAAGACCGGCTCTATCGTGGTATTGGCGGGCTATGCAATCATTAACATAGTGATGGTTGGCTTATGCATACTCGCTTGAACTTGATTAATACATAACCAGCCTCTGTTCCTTGATCTTCGAATTTTGCAGGTACTCGTCATAGGTGGTGGCTTTATCAATTATCGCTTTTGGACCCACCTCAATAATTCTGTTGGCAATGGTATTTACGAACTCGTAGTCATGTGAGGTAAACAGGATTGTCCCCTTAAAGTCTTTCAATCCATTATTTAAAGCCGTAATAGATTCAAGATCTAGGTGATTTGTTGGTTCATCTAGCACAAGAACATTTGCCGATTGCAACATCATCTTAGACAACATACATCTAACCTTCTCGCCTCCTGATAATACACTTGCTTTCTTCAGTGATTCCTCACCCGAAAAAAGCATTCTTCCTAAAAATCCCCTGATAAAGCTTTCATCTTTCTCCGCGGAAAATTGCCTTAGCCAGTCAACTAGGTTTAAGTCTGTATTAAAATATTTTGAATTGTCCTTAGGAAAGAATGCCTGTGAGGTAGTAACGCCCCATTTAAAATCACCAGAGTCTGCCTTTTCTTCGCCCATCAATATCTCGAAAAGAGTTGAAACGGCCATCTTTTCTTTGCTTAGAAAGGCTATTCGATCCCCTTTGTTCAAGGTGAATGTTAGGTTTTTGAAAAGGTAATTACCCTCGAATTTCTTAGAAAGATTTTCGACCGTTAATAATTGGTCACCAGCCTCACGTTCTTGTTTGAACATAATTGAAGGGTACTTCCTTGAGGATGGTTTTATATCTTCAATAGTAAGTTTTTCTAGCAATTTTGCCCGCGATGTTGCTTGTCTTGATTTCGAGGCATTGGCACTAAATCGTTGAATAAAGGCTTGCAGTTCTGACCTCTTGTCCTCTACCTTCTTGTTCTGGTCAGTTCTTTGTTTTAAAGCTAGTTGGCTTGATTGATACCAAAAGCTATAATTTCCTGCATATAGCTGTATCTTACTAAAATCAATGTCGGCAACGTGAGTACAAACTTCATCCAAAAAATGTCTATCGTGAGATACTACGATCACAGTATTCTTAAAGTCTGCAAGAAACCTTTCAAGCCACAACACTGATTCCACATCCAAGTGATTGGTTGGCTCATCAAGCAATAGTATATCAGGATTCCCGAAAAGAGCTTGCGCCAATAGAACTCTCACCTTGTCGCTGGGCTCTATGTCTTTCATCAAAGAATAGTGGATGCTCTCTTGGATCCCTAAACCACTTAACAGCTCTGCTGCTTCCGACTCAGCATTCCATCCGTTCAAATCTGCAAATTCACTTTCAAGGTCTGAGGCTCTTACTCCGTCGGCATCAGTAAAATCTTCCTTCGCATAAATTGCATCTTTCTCAGTCATTATATCATAGAGCTTTTTATGCCCCATAATTACAGTCTGAAGTACCTGCGAGTTATCAAATTCTGATTGATTCTGCTTTAGGACAGCAAGTCTCTCTCCAGGGGTAATACTAACAGAACCAGAGGTTGGATCTATCTCGCCAGACAATATCTTTAGGAAAGTTGATTTCCCTGCACCGTTAGCCCCAATCAAACCATAGCAGTTTCCGGGTGCAAATTTTATACTTACCTCTTCAAATAGAGTTCTCTTTCCGTAACGTAGAGTGATATTACTTGTACTAATCATAATAATGCCGAATTGCCCGCAATTTAGGCATATTCTAGGTGGATTCCTTATTCGTGATTTAAAAATTCCTTAAAAGGGGCGCGACCGCTTTTTAATGAAACATCATAAAAAAAAGCCCTAAGGCTTTCTTTGTTTAAGCTACAACAGCAGCCTCTTCTCTTCTAAATTCTATCAAATCCTTGTCTTTATGTTTCTGCACATATTCGGCAACATAAGAACAAGAAGTTTTTATTTTCATGCCATTTTTTTTGGCAAACATGATTCCAAACTCTGTAATTCTGCTTGCAAGGCCTTGTCCTCTAAGATTTTGTGGAACAAACATTAGCTTGAAATCTAGCAGTGTATCATTAACCTTATTATACTTAAGCGCACATTCCTTACCACCAATCAGTGTAAAAAATTTCTGGTTTTTGGTGTCATGTTTTATATTGAATTTCATATGATTCTATTTAAACTATTGATGTGTTTCGTTTTTTATATAACCGCACCAATTTTAAAATTGTTAACGCTCTCACTCAATAAAACCATAATTATTTTTGGGTGATGACAAACTCAACCCTTCTATTCAATTTTCTTGTATCTTCCTTCATATTACTAGCAACAGGTTTGGAGCCACCAAAGGCTTTTACCGAGAGGCGTTTAGGGTTGATATTCTTTGATATTAAATAGTCTCGAACCGCCTCCACCCTTTTCTCGGATAACTCGAGCATCTTCTCAGGGCTTCCCTGATTGTCTGTATGTCCATCCAGCCTTATCGAAACTGTAGGATTTTGTTCTAAAAAGGTTGCAATATTATCCAGCTCTGGATAGGAGTCATTAATCAACTCCGACATATTTCGTTGGAAAAATATATTATTTAGTTTAACCACCTTCCCGACCTCTATTGGAACCAATAGCAAATCCCTTTGCATTTCTACGAAGTCTATATTTTCCGCAACCGTAATGTTTTCTGATATCGAGACGAATCCTTCTGCAGTTGCCATAAAACCATAATTCTTTCCTTTTGGTAATATGATCTCATAGGTTCCATCAGTTGGATTTGAGTGAGCGATCCCTGCCTCCTTTCCGTCTGGCAATGTCTGATAGATAATCTTAGCCCCGATTGGCTTCTTTGTGTCGGAATGTAAGACTTTGCCTGAAACAGCGACTACACCCTCGGGTTTTATTTTGGCCTGCACTGGCAATCCTATTATGTATATATCATGCTTCTGCGCATCGTCCATATATTTATAGCCATATGCAAATTTTCCATCTGCTGTGATCACAAAACTTAGCTCATCTTCCCCTGTATTTACTAAAGGGCCGAGATTCAATGGGGTAGTCCACCTTTTCCACGTGTCGTCTAGTCTTCGAGAGAGATATACATCGTAACCCCCATAACCAGTATAACCGTTAGACATAAAATACAATGAAACTCCGTCGGGAGCTAAAAACATATTATTTTCGCCATTTACAGTATTTATTGTAGATCCTAGATTGGAAGGTTCTGACCATATCCCGTCAGCCTGCAAAAAACTAACGTAGATGTCCTGCTCCCCAAAAGATTGGTTATTATCTTCAATCCCCATCAAAAGCACCTTTTCATTATTAGCCAGAAAGAAGGAAACGTGCTCGTGGTTGTTGGCATATCCTTGTATCTTCAAATTCTCTGGTTTACTCCACCCGTTTTTTGTGCGATTGGAGATGGATGCTCCTTCTCCCTTTGCTGAGCCATTGGAATTATAGGTATTACCAAGTAATAAGGTGTTGCCATCTGCTGCGGCTGACACGACTATATTATGATCCTTATTATTAATTGGTGTCCCAATATTTTTTGCAGGGACCCAATGTCCTTTGGCGTCCTGCACAGAGTACCATATATCTATATCTCCTTTACCCGCTCCGACGTTCTCTGGGTGACCTAACCTCCCAAAATACAAGGTCTTGCCATCAGGGCTTATAATTGGTGCAAACTCGTCGTACCCAGTGTTTATAGTCGCTGGAAGTGGATGTATGGTGGGTAAAAACTTCTCGTCTTTGTACAAATTTATTTCCAACTTCAATGGCTCGAGAGACTCGGTAATCCCGACTGCATCAATACAGTTAGGGCCGGATATTTTTGAGGGTTCTCCAATAATTCTAACTGCACTTATATTCCCCTCCATCGGTTCAAACTTAAGACTGAAAACTCTTTGTTTTAAGATGCTATCAGCTAAAGGTGCTGCATCGTATATTATCTTTTCCTGGCCTCTTACATCATACAATATCACTTTTTTTATTGCGCCGGGATTTAGATTCTCTATTATAAAAATTTGCTTTGCCATGATTGGCTTACAAAATTGAAGTTTGATACTGCTCTCCCCCTCCGCCTCGGTTTCTTCATCTACATGGCCCATAAGCCAGGAGGTGCCGACCTTTAGTTGGGGATAAACGTTTGGAACACCCACAGCGCCTCGCGGACCAAAAGTTTCATCAGAAATATCTGTAGATTCTGCAATTCTACAGGCCCACTGCACTTGCGCCATCGAGCAAGTAACAAAGCCAATTAATATTAATAATAAGATATTCTTTTTCATGAACCGTTATTTATGAGTCTATTGTCAATCCTGTGCCGATGACCCAATTACTATTAGTCAATTGATATTTGCCTCAAGTGTGTTTGTACAAAATTCGAAACGAAAAATATGATCTTCCTATTTCTCGACGATTACAAACTCAACTCTTCTATTTAGCTTTCTAGTATCCTCAGTCGAGTTGCTTGCTATTGGGTTCGAGCCGCCATAGGCTTTTATTTGAATCCTTTTATTATCAATGCCTTT
>DASVUU010000766.1:0-7846 GCA_036386935.1 Cytophagaceae bacterium
TCACCTAGTCCGGTCGGGGGAGAACTTGGGAAGGATTGCTGACAAATACAATATTGGTATTACTACCCTGAAAAAATGGAACAACATTCGAGGTAACAACATCAAAAAAGGACAAAAATTAATCGTCTATAAAGAAGTTATCTCAAAGCACAAAACGCACATAGCAGCCAAAACAGAAGCTCCTAAAGTAACTAGGTCGTCTAAATCATTGGTACATTATGTTCAACCTGGAGATACTCTTTGGACCATCTCTCGCAAATACGATGGTATTTCAATTGATAAAATAAGAAAATTAAATAAGCTGAAAGGCAATGAAATAAAAATCGGTCAAAAGCTGATATTAGGATAGTCAAATAAAAAAACCTTCAGCTGAAGGTTTTTTTATGAATAACATTTCTCAGAGGTCAGCCTTTTTGTTCTAAGGCTTTCACTGCTGGACCTTCTAGAACTTCACCCTTCATATTAAATCTGCTTCCATGGCAGGGACAGTCCCAGCTTTTTTCATAATTGTTCCATTGCACATAACAACCCATATGAGTACATACTGGTGACAGGACGTGAAGTTTTCCATCTTCACTTTTAGCAGCTGCTACCTTCTCACCTTGATGTTCGATTATTCTTCCTTCTCCCAATTGTATTTGCGAGGCATCTAGGTCTTCCACTTTGAACCTATCAGAGATGAAGTGTTTTGCCACCTCTAAATTCTCTTTAAGAAATTCTTTGGCAGAAGCGAGCGGTGTGACGCGGGTAGAATCATAAACTTTGGCCCATTTATTCTCGACCCCATTTATCAAATCAGCAATGATAATGGCCGCAATAGTACCGTACACCAATCCGTCTCCCGAAAATCCTGTAGCCACGAACACATTCTTTCCAAACGGAGTTCTTCCAATATAAGGTAGCCCATCTGAAGTTTCATAATACTGTGCTGACCACCGATGTTCAAAGCTTGCCACACTATATCTTTCGTTGATGTAGTTCTCAATATTACGATAAGATTTCTCAGTCTCGACTTCAGTTCCTGTTTTGTGGTCTGCCCCTCCTACTACCAGATATTTCTCCCCATTTTTTTCGTAGGTTCTGGTGTAGTAATAAGGATCATAATTATCCCAAAATAGCCCGTTTGGATAATTATTGTCATTCAATTTTGCTGTAACCATATAACTTCTATAGGGCGGCGCCAATGTTTGGAGTACATTGATGAATATTGGAATATGAGTAGCCATCACTACATTATTGCATGTTATTCTGGCGGTCGCCGTGGAGACTATGCATTTGCCTTCTTTTTCCTCTAGGTCGGTCACTCTGGAATTTTCAAAGACTGTGCAATTCCCTGTAACTACAGCTTTTAACAGCGAACTCACATATTTGTAAGAATTAAATTCTGCCTCATGTTTAAACTCCAAGCCACCTACGTTCTTAAAAGGCAATGGTACTTGATTGTGCCATTGTACATTTAATCCAGCCATTGAAGCATACTTTTCCTCCTCTTTGATTTCATCGAGATCACTTTCATTCTCTGAATACCAATATCCTGAAACTCTTCTGAAGTCACAATCTATGTTCTTCTCTTGGACCTGTTTTTCAATGAAGTTAATTCCCTCTATTCGGGATTGAGCTACAATCTTGATTGTTTCCTCATCAAAGTCTTTGTATAGTTGTGAATACTGGTTGTCAAGATCTGTGTTAAGGTGGCAACTTGATAGCCCAGTTGTGCCCCTTCCTATTTCTTCAGCTTCAACAATTACTACCTTTCTGCCAGATTGAACTAATAAAAGTGCGGTTGTAACGCCCGTTATTCCCCCTCCTATGACAACCACATCTGAATCTATGTCGCCAATCAGTTTAGTAAACGACGGCACATTGGCTTCTTCTTCCCATATTGACCTTTTTATTGTTGTATTCATTTTGTTCTCCATAAGGCTTAGTTTTAGGCTGAAAACTTACCTGAGTTGGAAATGTTAATGGAGAACTTAGGTTTATTGATTAAGAATTGATTAGATTCAAAAATATAAGTAGTGTTATAATGATTGTAAATTTAATCCAACTATTAGATTAGGTTTTTGAACATAACTGTCCAAAAAAAGTTTATTAAACATCCACTCAATAATTCTATCCAATGAAGGCAATTTACAATAGTAAGATAGTGGCTGAGAGCCAAGACATAGAAGAAATTAATGGAAATTACTGTTTCCCTTTTGACTCAATTAATAAAAGTTTTCTCGTAGCTTCTAAAACAGAAAAAGCTGGCACAATTGATTTGGGAGAAGTTGCATACTATGATTTGTGCATAGATGACCAAATTATTAGTGATGGAGTCGCCATTCTTACAAATCCGAAAAAAGATTGGCTCAAAGGTTCAGTGATCTTTAGCAATGAAATTGAATTAAAGGAATCGCAATCCTTTATAAATTCATACCTTCTGAATGTCCTAAATTCATTTTTTTAAAAATTAATCGTGGGTTGGTTTAGGCCTAGGAACCCTGTCTCGCTTTCTAATCAGTCTTGCATTAAAGCCTGTGATTGCAACGGTAAATGATCTATTAAAAGGTGGTTTATTATTAATATCCGGATGCTGAATGTTAACAAAATAAGTTTTACCATCAGGACTAAATGTGCCACCAGTTGTTTCCGCCCCTGACGGACCAATTACAAACCTATCCAAATCTTCCACTTTAGGATTTTTAATATCCAGGTCCAGCCACCAAATTTCGTTGATAAATTTCCCCTTATTTTCAGCATCAGGTGATACCCTTCCACGGTTTATCCCTATCGCGTCTTCATTGATGACAAGGTATTTCTTCTCATTGAACGCGACAGAGGTGATTCCATCGGGGTTTGAGAATATTTTGGTATTGTCGAGCAGTCCCTTGCCACCTGCCAAGTGTACCTTAATAGAGTTTAAGCTATCATCAAAAACCAATATAGCTCCGTGAGGGTAATCGATAGTGTTGTCAGGTTTCCTGTACCTTTCTAAATGGTTTGCTGGCTTACCGTTAAATATGTTGTTTTTATTAAATATCACATTATCGGATCCAGTTTCGGTTAGATAGATTTTACCTCCAATCATTGTCATCCATTCCATTCTTACAAATGCTGACGCGCCTTTTCGCAACGCAATATTCCTAATGTTCTTTAAAGAATCTATATGCATTGGCAGAGCGATCCATTCTCCTACCGAGCTGGTGTCATATTGCCTGAAGGCGTAAAGTTGGCCGTTTACAAAGTGGTTTTTTTTATTGCTTACAAATTTGAAAAATACTGAGGGTACGTAATCGTCTGCTAAATAAACAGTCATGCTATCAGGCAAAACTAAGACCCCTTCATGGGAAAATCTCCCCATATTGTAATTCTTATGCAAGGCTTTATTATTAAAAGGATCTACCTCAACCATCCACCCCATGTTTTCCCAACGCTTCATTCCTTTATAATCGGAGGTGTCTCTGAACCCTATTCCTCTTTTGTAAAGCTCCTTGTTATTCGAAGGGGGAAATTCTTCGGAAGTAAGGATCGTGCCTGCGGATGTATAAAAACCACTACAATTGTTGAAGGTACCCCCTACAGTTGAAAAATCGATGCTTCTATAGGGGCCAACGTTTGTCCAGACCTTGTCGACTAGCCTTAACGGAAAGGTTGTTCCACCTCCTCCATCGCCGAAAATGCTGCTTGTATCGTTCGTTTCATGAGAGATATACATCAGCCCACTCGTAACAGAATTTTTATAAGGAATAAAACAAGTATAGTCATGGTTCCCTTTAGATCTACCTCTTCCCTTTTCAGAAACCACAACTTCGCCCTCTTTGAAGATGATATTGTATTTCATTCCAGACGGAACAATCAACTTTTCTCCCGTATAATTTGTGTCTAATTCATTGAAGGGAACTTGGCCAAAAACATTATTGACAACAATAAACAGTAATATGAATATTTTTAAATAGGTCATAATCTCAGTTCGAGCATTAATATTTCAGAACCTCCAAGATCGTCATCTGTTACAGCAACAGCTGAATACACGTTCTCCTCTTCCTTATGCAAAATGGTGATAGACTCAACTTTGCCCAAATAGACATCCTCCTTATCTTTCAATAAATTCATTGACAGCTGCTTTCCGATACTATGTGGCAAATCCCCTCGTAAATATGTTGTTTCATTTATTTCATAAATACCTAAAAAGCTTCCAATCACCTCCCCATCGTCAATAGCATTTGAAGTGTTTTCTACAGAGGCTGTTACGTACAAATATTTTCCATCACACGAAGCGCCTGAAAATCCTGCCTTCATCCCTCTCAATTCTGGTAGGTGTAGGTGTATCAATTTCGGAAAGGGGACCAACTCTTCATTTTCCATTAGAAACACAATGAATTCTTCTAGATTGAATTCCAAAACTACGTTGGATGTTTCTAGACTTCCGCGATTAAAAAGATAGAAATGATTTTTGTTGCAGGCAGCAGCTTCCAAATTGATAACGCCTACTGCGCTAATCTCATTATTGGACCTCAAGAGAGAATACAAGCCATGAAGATCTATAGCCTTTACGATATGCTTCTTATTATATTTGGTCGGCAGCTTTATTAGATAACCCACCTCGCGGTTCTCATTTGCGCCTGAGCCAGCAATAAATATGTAGGGTAGGCCCTGGATGTCGATCCTTGTCATACATTCCAAGTCCTGCTTCATATTTTTTGGAATCCTGCCTGAGGCGAAATCTGAAGAAACAAAAAGTTCTATTTTCTCTAATAGCTTCAAGTTATGATCCAGACAGTAAAGGTAGGGTGAGTCATCCCCTATAATATAGATGATTCCGTTAATTACCTCCACGCCGGAAGCGGAGGGTATATTTTCCAAATTTACTTTTTTTAAAATTTTTGTTTCCACTTTACAAGACGTTAAAAAGGATAGAAGGGACAAAAGAAATAATGCAAAATAAAATGAAGACCTACTTATCTTGGGCATACAAATCTAGACCTTTACTATTATTTATTTAAAATGATTTTCCAAACCTACCTCAAATGTTGTGAAGATCATGAAAGACTCACTACCTTAATTAGCTTTATCTTAAAAGTTAAAGGTAAATTTTTAATACATTTTTGTTTTAGTAACTTTACAATAAACCAGCAGCGCATTAAACTATTATCCTAGAAATTGATTAAGCCTATGAATTGTTAAGCTGACTTTTATTTTGCTTAATCAACCATTATCATAAACATATCCAAATAATGAATCAAGACGAAAAATTACGATATTCCGAAGATGAACTTAAAGAATTTCAGGAATTGATCAGTGACAAGCTGGATAAGGCAAGGAAAGAACTCACCTATATAAAAGAAGCTCTGAGTAGAAAGAATGATCCAGGCACCGATACTACTGGCGGGACGCTTAAACTTCTTGAGGATGGTGCAGATACAGCCGAAAAGGAAAATTTTACTCAATTAGCCGCTCGTCAACAAAAATTCATTCAGCAACTTGAAAACGCAATGGCTAGAATAAAGAATGGCACTTACGGAATTTGCGTAGATACTGGAAAGCTTATTCCGAAAGAAAGATTGAGAGCTGTTCCGCATACCCAACATTCTATTGAAGCAAAATTAAATAGAAGAGATTAATCTTGGATTTTCTCAGTCATCATATTGAAAGTTTAATATTCTGTTCTCCAGACCCCTTAAAAGCTGAAGAGATCAGAGTTTGCCTTTCTGAAATGTTTGAGGCAGAAATTCCCATTGAAGATATAAACCTTGCATTGGAAGGTCTGCTAGGAAAATATGAAGGCGACAACTATCCCTTTCAAATTATTAAAGCAGGAGCGGGATTTCAATTTTTAACCAAACCTGCTTATCAAACAAGTATTAGTATTTTACTAAAACAGAAGTCGAAAAAAAGGCTTTCGACTTCTGCGCTTGAGACTGTTGCCATTATTGCCTATAAGCAACCAATCACGAAGCAACAAGTGGAGCAAATAAGAGGAGTAAACTGCGACTATGCGGTACAAAAACTTCTCGAAAAAGAACTTATAGAAATAAAGGGCAAATCAGACGGAGTGGGTAGACCGGTTCTATACGGAACCAGCAACAAGTTCATGGAGTATTTTGGCATTAACGATATCAAAGAGCTTCCACTTCCTAAAGATTTAGGTTCATCTGAAAACCAAATAGGCCTCGCGTCAGAAGACGACATGCTCACCTCCGTAGAGCCTACCTTCCCAGAACTTTAATAATCAATTTTTACAATAAACCGTTACAGTAGTGATACTGCAATATTAATTATGGCTAGAAAACCTTTCGACAAAACTACGACTAAGAAGACGAATACAGAGCGCCGAGCTCAAAAGCCTGGGGACAGGAAATCATCCGAGAAATCTGAATCATCATTTACTGGAAGAAAATCGTCTCCAAGACCCGACAAACGAAGGCCTTCAGGTTCCACGAATCCTGATAGCTCATCAAAGCGGTCGTTCTCCAAAGACAAAGACTCTACTGACAAGAAACGTCCAGCTGGATCTTCCGAAAAAAAATATTTTAAACGAGAAAGTACGGGGTTTAAGAAAGAAAGTCGTGGCGAAGGTTACTCAAATGAGAGGGAAAGCAATAAAAGACCATATGGAAAGAGAGAAGGCTCTTCTTACTCCGACAAGAAACCAGGTACAAGATCTGATAGCACCTACAAAGGCAAATCGGGCGGTTACGATAAAGGACCCAGGGGGAATAATACAGGAAATAGCAGAGATTCTGACAAGCCTCGTTTTGAAAGAAAGGGCACCTTCCGTTCTACTAATTTTGATGAATTCGAAAAGCCAAGCAAGCCGCAAAAGCCTGAAGAATTCAAAGCTAAAGGTAGATACAGCGAGGAGAAGGAAGCACCTCTAAAAAGATCGTCTGATAAACCTGACAATAAAAAAACTTCAAGAGATTCTGAACCTAGGAACAGTCGATTTGACGATGATTCAAAAAGCAAATATCCCAAAGCTAGGACCTCTACAAGGACTAACGGAAATAGAGAGGAGGAAAAGAGTTCTTACAAAAGACCGTCTGAAAGAAATGAAAGACCTGAAAAGACTCCCTACAAAAGACCATCTGAAAGAAACGAAAGACCGGAAAAGGACTCTTACAAAAGAGCCTCTGATAGAACCGAAAGGGCGGAAAAGGCACCCTACAAGAAATCATTTGATAGAAATGATAAAACGGACAAGGCACCTTCAAGAAGATCTTTTGATACCAAAGATGAAAGGGAAGATCAAGACAGGGACGTCAGTAAATCTTCTTTTTCTAAAGCCAAACCGCCGAGAGTTTCTTCATTTAAAAAAAACAACGCGGATAATAAGCCAGATTTTGAAATACCAAAATATGACCTTAGCAAGGTAAAGAAGAAAAGATCTGAGGAATCTGACTCTAGCGGTAAAATTAGACTTAACAGATACATTGCCAATGCGGGAGTTTGCTCTAGGCGAGAAGCAGATCAGATAATCCAAGATGGTTTGATTAAAGTAAATGGAAAGGTTGTTACAGAAATGGGCTATCAGGTAAGTCCAGGTGATTCTGTAAAATACGGAAGCAAAATCCTAAACCCTGAAAGACAGGTTTACATTCTTCTAAATAAGCCCAAAGACTTTATAACAACTACCGATGATCCTGAAGACCGCAAAACGGTCATGCATCTGATTGCGAATGCTTGTAAAGAAAGAGTGTACCCTGTTGGTAGACTGGATAGAAATACAACGGGACTATTGCTGCTTACAAATGATGGGGAACTTGCAAAGAAGTTGACACATCCCTCGCATGAGATAAAAAAAGTCTACCAGGCGGAATTGGATAAACCTATTACAAAAGAAGACATGGCAAAGTTGGAGGAAGGG
>DASVUU010000767.1:0-2285 GCA_036386935.1 Cytophagaceae bacterium
GACCTTTGGGTTATGAGCCCAACGAGCTACCAACTGCTCCACCCCGCGGTGTATAAAACTTCCAATTCCATCAACCCTACAATGTCCTTATTTTGAATTGGAGTACAAAGGTAATGCTTTATTTATTTTAATCAACTACCTTTGCATTCTTTTTTAATATTTTATGGATAACTCACATAAAGCCGGTTTTGTTAGCATAATAGGTAAGCCAAATGTAGGAAAGTCGACCCTAATGAATAAAATGGTTGGCGAAAAGCTTTCTATCATTACTTCTAAGGCACAAACGACAAGGCATCGCATCATGGGGATATTGAACGGCGAAGATTTTCAAATCGTCTATTCCGACACTCCTGGAATAATTGACCCTAAATACAAATTACATCAAAATATGATGCGGTTTGTAAACATGTCATTAGAGGATGCCGATGTAATTTTATTTGTGACAGATATTTATGAAAAATATTCTGAAGATGATGCAATAAAAAAGCTAGGCCATCACGATGTGCCTGTTATACTTATTATCAATAAAATCGACCAGATAAAAAAAGAAGAAGAACTTGTAGAGAAGATTGAATATTGGAAAACTAAGATAAATGCCAAAGAAGTAATACCAATAAGTGCTCTAGAAGGATTCAATACTGAGCGTGTCTTTGATGTGATTATGGAGAATATTCCACAACATCCAGCCTACTATGACAAAAGCGAACTCACGGATAAGCCAGAAAGATTTTTTGCCTCTGAAATAATAAGAGAACAAATATTTCAAAATTATAACAAAGAAATTCCTTACTCGACTCAGGTTGTCATTACTGACTTCGTTGAAGAGCCAAATATTATTAGAATTCGAGCCCAAATCTTTGTAGAACGAGACAGTCAAAAAGGAATAATTATAGGCAACAAGGGTGCTGCATTGAAGAAGACCGGGATGGGAGCCAGATTAGAGATGGAGCAGTTCTTCGGTAAGAAAGTATTTTTGGAGCAACACGTTAAAGTCGAACCAGATTGGCGGAATAAGGAAAACAAATTAAAGAATTTCGGATATTAACTTATAAGAAGTTAATAGATGCTAACATAAGTAATCAATAGTAGAGCTCGCATCAAGAAATGTGGGCTAATAAATAATAAGGAAATGGCAAATATAGTAGCAATTGTAGGTAGGCCCAACGTAGGTAAATCAACATTTTTCAATAGAATGGTTGGAACCAGGTCTGCAATCATGGATGATGTAAGCGGGGTGACGAGGGATAGACATTATGGATATTCAGAATGGTCAGGAAAATTCTTTACCGTTATCGACACAGGTGGTTATGTCACGGGGTCTGACGATATTTTTGAAGAGGCGATACGCGATCAGGTAACTCTGGCGATAGACGAAGCTACAGTAATTTTATTTTTAGTTGACGCAATGGCTGGTATTACTGGCTTGGATGAAGAGTTTGCAAGAGTACTTCGAAGATCTACGAAGCCTGTTTATCTGGTGGTAAATAAGGCTGATACCAACGATAGAATACATGGCGCTGGTGAATTCTATAAACTAGGCTTCGAAAACTTATTTCCTGTTTCCTCTCAAAGTGGAGGAGGTACGGGCGAGCTGCTCGATGAAATAGTGAAGCATTTTTCTACGGAAGGAATTGAAGATCCTGATGCTGGAATACCTAAAATAGCGATTTTAGGACGGCCTAACGTTGGAAAATCTTCATTTGTAAATGTTCTTCTTGGGAAACAAAGAAGTATTGTAACTGCCATTGCAGGTACTACAAGAGATGCCGTCAACTCCCGGTACAATGCATTTGGCAAAGAGTTTATAATAACCGACACTGCTGGTTTAAGGAAGAAGGCGAAGGTGACAGAAGACATAGAATTTTACTCTGTGATGAGGTCCATTCGAGCTTTAGAAGATTCAGATGTATGTGTGGTGATGATAGATGCAACCCAAGGCTTAGAAGCTCAGGATCTGAATATATTAGGCCTAGCCCATAAAAACAGAAAAGGGATAGTCATTTTAGTAAATAAGTGGGATCTTATTGAAGACAAAACTACCAATACGGCAAAGAAAATAGAGGATGATATCAAGTCTAAAATGTCTACATTAGATTATGTGCCTATTTTATTTATTTCCGTGCATGAAAAGCAAAGGATATTTAAGGCTATCGAATTAGCAATAGAGGTATATGAGCAGCGGTCAAAGAAGGTTCCTACTTCTCAACTAAATGATGTTCTATTGAAAGAAATAGAAGGAAATCCACCACCGTCGATGAAGGGCAAATACATCAAAATAAAATATA
>DASVUU010000768.1:0-2494 GCA_036386935.1 Cytophagaceae bacterium
ATTCAATAATTTATAAAATTGTGGATTCACTTTTGGTTTTCGGAGCTATATGGGTGTTTTTATTCTATTTATATCCATATGCCCTCTATAGAATTGGAAGAACGTCGGAGGGACAGGAAGATTTCAAAACACTTAGAACAATAGTGAGCTTGTCGACTATTCCAACAATTATAGAACTCTTATTCGTTATAATTGCCATCTTCACAGGCAACTCGTTGGATTTTGAAAATCATCATCCACTACTGTCAGGTATAATTGCATTGTTTTCGTTTAACATATTGGTAATTGGTACTTCAATGGTTCAAAGGTTTCCTTTAAACCAATCCATGATCTACGCAGGATTACCCGTATTTTTCATAATTGTGATTTATATGATATTTAGTTATTGAACAGTTTCAAATATGGGCTGCACCGATGGCGATATTTCGTAGCCCAGCGTGAGGGATAATAAGTGGTGAAAGGCTGGGAAGGACAAGCGAAGATAATAAAAATGCAATATGGCGTATATTAGTTTTGTTTAAAAATATTCTTGATTAGAGCGTATATATTCGACAAGTATTTGTATTGGTACACCTCTCAAATTTTTAGGGCAGACAAAAAAGTAACAAATCTACCCTTGTAGCTGAATACCCATGCAACTCTGGGTGCAATTAGCCTCTTTTTTGACGCGATTATACCTTGTTTGTCGTCAGCTTAAGGGGTAGGTTTGTAAATCTATAAATCAATTAAAAAAAACTATGGCACTAATCAATCCTCACATCAACTTCAACGGAAATGCCGAAGAAGCCTTTACCTTTTACAAATCAGTATTTGGCGGAGAATTTACAAAAATTGTTCGTTTCAAAGAGCTTGCGAGTGCTCAATTCCCAGTGTCTGAAAAAGAAGAAAATAAAATTATGCATATTGCTTTGCCCATTGGTACCAGTATGTTGATGGCAAATGATGTTCCGGAAATTTTGGGAAGAACCAACGAAAATGAGAATAGAAGTAAAATTGTAATAACGGCGGAAAGTAAAGAAGAAGCAGACAAATTATTTAATGGACTTTCAGTAGGAGGAGAAATAGAAGGGCCAATTGGAGATAGTCCTTGGGGTTCCTATTATGGTTGTTTTCGAGACAAGTACGGCATCGAATGGATTGTTGAATTTGACCCGAAATCTAACGGAAACAGGTAAACTGAAACGACGGACGTTTGAGGGATATTTGCAAAGCAGGGATTGCGGAGGTGGGAGCACATCTGTACTTCTTGCAACATTTGTACAATTGAAGGGCTGCTGGAGGTATCAATTCTCTGATAATTGTATCGGCTACACTTTCCACCATTTATATGGGTAGAGCGCTCCGCAACTCTGCGAATAGGCCGTAGCCAATATTTAATTGCGTCCCTCCAAGAAATGCTTTGTTCCATACCATCTGTGCGCAGGATAAATGGTTTACATAATAAAAGTACTTTATAAGGCCTTCACTATAAAAATCAGGCCTAAATGAAATGGAAAGATAAGCTATGCATTCTGTGTGCATGGAATAGGAGTGAGCCATAATAGCGGTCCGCCAAAAACATACCATGGGGTGAAATCTTTAAGCATCATGGCGTCCAGCGCTTTTGGTTTGATCAAAAATCATGTAGATTAGGGCATGCTAGATGACCTAAAACTTGTGAAAGAATTAGTTTATGACAAATGTGGTTTCGACTTGACAGACTTGAAACAGAATTTGGAAAGTGTAGCATATGGAGCTTGTTCATTTATGCTAAACGGTATGAAAATAGAATATCGTGTTTCTAAGACTACGCCCATAAAGACGGGGCAATTCGTGACAATATGGAAAAGAAGCAGGGAGGGAATAATAGAACCATTTGACATTTCAGACGATGTAGATTTCATAATTATCACCTCCAAAAGCCCTAATAACCTGGGACAATTTATTTTTCCGAAATCTACCTTGGTGGATCATGGAATAATAACTGGAAACGGCATAATAGGAAACCGTGGAATCAGGGTTTACCCACCCTGGGATAGTGTGTCAAATAAGCAGGCAGAGAAAACTCAAAGTTGGCAGAGAAAATATTTCTTGACCATCAACAACACTACTGACCTTGATTTGACTAAAAAATTATTACAAAAATAAGTGAAATGGCCCACATACGTAAGGGATCCTCATCTACATTTTCGGCTTTTAGTAAGAACCACCATAACAGACTCAATAAACATTATACCTAAGGACATGATAAAAAAACTACCTTTTTATTTCTCATTCAGCTTAATAATTTTCGCATATCACAACTTTTGCAACGCCCAAAAAATTGCAGCAGGCGGCTATCATACGCTAAGTATCTGCAATGATAATGTTATACGCACCTCGGGTAGGAACGATCTTGGCCAACTAGGAACAGACGATCCTGGATTTTCTTCAACTCCGGTACCGGTGAAGTTAAGTAATATAGTAGCTGTTGACGCTGGCGAGTCGCATTCACTGGCGTTGAAAGACGATTCCA